>JBKCGI010000087.1:0-39391 GCA_046303515.1 Flavobacteriia bacterium
CTGTTCAAACTCTAAGAAATATAAAAAGAATGAGGCTATTTCTATGTGTGAATATATCTGCTGATTATTTAGCCACATACGTGCTCTCATTCTTTCTCACTTTTACACTAAAATAATAATTTTACAAACATAGGAGACACATAGATTTACAATTTTAGTAAAGTTTACATAGTGTTTTTGCAAAAGTGGACAAACTATGTTTTCTTATCTCCACTTTTTAAAACTAACTATTGTGACTATGTGTTTATCAAAAATGTTTTGCTAAGAATTTCCATTCGTAAATAATTTACTACTTTTGAAAAAGAAAGCGTTCAATAAAAACAGCGCAGGCGAAGATCGTGTAAAATCTTAAAAGGAACATACAAAGTTCTAACAAAGCAAAATACATTCAAATCCACCGAAATGAAGCAAAATAGTGAAACTGGAAATCGAATAACTATCGTTGAAGATTCAAAAAAGGAAGAAAACATCAAGAGTGCAAGTTTACCCACGCATCCTGAATCCCGCTTGGATACCCAGCAAATGAAGTTTTATCCCATAAGTGATTCAAGTATTCCATTTAGAGATTTAACCGATGTTGCCAGCAAAAAAGCAAGCATTCGTCAGTTGATTGACAAATTAAATGTGAAAGAAAGTTTGCGCTATCAACGTACTATTGAAGATACGTATTGCAACGTTTATTCATACGATTACTGTTATTTCTCACAAGTTTATTTACCTACGATTTGGTGGACAGAAGATTCACTTCAAAAAATATTAAACGGAGAGGAAGTTGTTCCTGTTTTTAATGAAACCGTTGTGCCAATTTACTCAAGTGCTATTCACGATTGGTTTTTAAAATGGGGACAGCATTTTGGATGGAAAAGAATGACTGATTTAGATGAAATTCAAGCTAAGGTCAATGCAGAAGGTGGGGTTGGAATCATTTGTGCCAAAAGAAAAATCGTTGGACTTTCTGGTCACATCGTTCCAATTGTTCCAGAAACAGATAAGAAAAAAGCATATAGAGAAAATGGGAAAGTTGTGTATCCTTTGCAATCTCAAGCAGGAAAGTTAAACTACAATTATTTTGCTAAGGCAAGAAGAGATTGGTGGAATCACGATCGTTATTCGTCGCATGTTTTTTACTATCATGAATAAGATCTAGAATTAATCTTCAAACTCAAATGCACTAAAACCTATTTAAAAGAAAAAAAATAAATGAAAGAAAATCAAAAATATTGTTGGGGAATAGGTTTAGAAAATGAAACATACTTGCAGTTTGACGAATCACTTCATGTTAAAGGCGAATTTATAAATGAACACATCGGTCGTGAACGTTACAGCATTGATTACCGCAAATGCTACAAATACGGAAGTCTAAAAACTGTTTTAGCGAAGGCTTTTGACAAAGAAAAAAACTATCAAATAAGCAAAATGATTAACAGTCATTCACTTGATAAACTAGATTTAAACTACCAACATCATACACTTCCTTCTACGCAACCACCAGTTGACAATCCTGAATATTTAGGGAAATCCATTTTAGAGAATTTTCTGGAAAAACAACCTTACAATATCAAAAGTATGGTTACCACCAAAAGCAATCCAATGGGTTCTATTTGTTTTGATGGCGATTCGATTGAGTTTGTAACTAAATACTTTGAAAATAGAACAATTGAGGAGTCTTGCAACGAACTTAAAGCCACCAAAAAATTATTTATCGATAAAATAAATCAGTCTGAAATTTTCCCAGTTAAATTAAATTTTCCTGATTACAATATTGGACTCAATATGTTTATGTCTAATCAAGAAAATATCGTTTTATTCAACAATGGAACCTATCATTTTCACTTGACTTTACCAACTTTGATGGAAAACAGTAGAATCATTGATTACGATAAATTCTCTGCCACTCACGCCAATGCGATTTACCTTTTACAGTGGTTTGAACCCTTTTTCATTTCAACTTTAGGAAGTCCTGATATCATGGGAGCAATTAGCACGAAGTATGGTTTAGAAGAAAAATTTGCTTCTGGATCCATGCGAAATGCGATGTCGCGTTATACTGGAGTTGGAACTTTTCATAAATCCATGGCAAAGGGAAAAATTCTGACCTATCAAGTAGAAGAATTTAGAAAATTATTAAAATTTACGGAAGAAGATAATATTTGGTGGAGGGATAAAATCGAAACGGAATTGAGCTACGAATTACTTTCTGACATTGGACTTGATTTCAATATGGAAAAAATGTACCAAAGCGGCTTTGAGTTCAGAAGTTTTGACGAATTTCCTGCCAGCTATTTGAAAGATGTACTTTACGCCATTATTTTAGTTTGTGAGCATTCACTTAATCTCCCAGATGTACCTTGGGGACACGACAGCAAAGTTTGGAATAATCTAGTTTTCAAAAGTCTGAGAGATGGCTATTTGTGTGAAATTGATTCTACTGAAAAACAAGAGCTATTAGATTTATTAAACATTTTGAATCCTGCTGATGCAAACTATCATTCGTTGAAATCAGAGTTTGAAACCATTGTGAAATTGGATGAATTTTTCTTTAAAATATTAGAAGTATTACATATCAAATACAAGGAAAATAATTTATGTATTGATTTAATGCTTGATCAAAAGCCAAGTTCGGCTCCAAAATGGGATAATTTTAATAAATATCAAGTTGAAAAACATGGCAAACAACTTGAAGCAATTGAACAAAATTGAAAAATCCTTTAGAAATTGAATTTTTTGTACATTTGAAAAACAGAAAAATTAGCTGAATAATTTCGGTTAAAAAATCAAGAATAGTTTTTTGTAAGGATATTGCGAATACGCTAGCATTTTCACTAAATAATGAGTAACTTTGAAATGAGGGTAAACCAGCTTTGAAAAACGTATTTCAAGCGATACTTTGATCAGATGATAACAATTGATAATTATTTAGACAGCCATTACATTCATAGAAGTAATTGGCTACGAGCAGCAGTTTTGGGTGCAAATGACGGCATCATTTCTATTTCAAGTTTAGCAATTGGTGTTGCTGCTGCAAGTTCAAGCAGGGAGCCAATAATTTTAGCATCGGTGGCTGGACTTGTGGCAGGAGCCTTGTCTATGGCAGCTGGAGAATACGTTTCCGTAAGTTCACAAACCGATACTGAAAAAGCCGATATTGAACGAGAAGCCAAAGAACTGAAAGAAATGCCAGTTGACGAATTAAATATTTTAGCCCAAATTTATGAAAGGCGAGGTCTAACAAAAGAAACTGCAATGCAGGTAGCAATAGAATTGACTGAAAAAGATGCATTAGGCGCTCATATCAGAGATGAATTGGGTATTAATGAAATCAGTCAGGCAAATCCAATTCAGGCGGCAATTGCTTCTGGTACTGCCTTTACTGTTGGAGGGTTATTCCCGCTATTAGTAATACTTTTCGCCCCTGTGAAAGGAATGGAATATTGGCTCTATGGATTTACCATTTTATCTTTAATAATTTTAGGCGTTATTGCTGCAAAAACAGGAGGATCAAGTATTAAAAAAGCAATTATAAGAATCACAATTTGGGGAACACTAGCCATGGGATTATCTGCTTTTGTGGGTTACTTATTCGGAATCAGAGTTTAATTTTTAATAGAGTTCTTCATACAATTTAATTAAATCACAAATTGAAAAATTAAACAATAAAAAAGAAAATAAAAGCTTCATTTTAATGTATTTAATAGTTGTTCAACGGTAGATAAAGGTTGACGATGGTAACAGTCAAAGGGTTCTTCAAAATGATAAACATTTAAAAACTTTTTGTCTTCAATGAAATAATAATCCTATATTCTTATATCTCCACATGAACCCATTCTGGAGTTTTCCATGTATTCGTGATAGGCAAAAACAAGTGTTTCATTGTAATAATATGCGTACCATGAATCTGGAAAATAGAAGAATCTCTCGATCCCAGTTGTTTTCTTATCCTTGCCTTTTAAATGTTTAATATCAAAAGTGCTTTGTTGCCACTTCATTGATTTTGTGCCTTCATCTTTAAATTTTTGTTGCAAGGCGACAATTTCAGTTAAGGAATCCAATTTGATTTTATTTATGGTTTGCGCTTTTAAAGTTCCAGCAAAAAATGCAAGAAAAATTAGGAAATAGAATTTGTTTTTCATGAATCAAGGTACAATTTACTAATAAAAAGGTTCATTTCAGTACTTTAAATTGTATTTAATGATGACATAAATCATTTTTTTTTGATTACGCAAAATATAATTTTGCATATTAGATTTTAACCGGCTTTTTGGCTGATGAACATGGTTAAAACTTGTTATTTTGTCACTAATCTCCAATAATAAGAAAATGAAAAAGGTATTATTTATTAGTATTATTGCTTTACTGAGTAATTTTTATTTTGCGCAAACAAATATTACAGGAGGACTGGTTTCAGGGACTTGGCAAAAAATAAACTCACCTTATTTAATAAATGGAAGTATCCAAATTCAAAATGGAGCTACTTTAACCATTGAACCAGGTGTTGATGTAATTTTTCAAGGGGCATATAAAATCAATGTACAAGGTAAATTAATTGCAATTGGGAACGAACAAGACTCTATTCGCTTTTTTCCTGTAGATCAAACAACGGGTTGGCGAGGGATTCGTTTTCTTCAAACAAACCAAAATAATGATTCTTCATTTTTTCAATATTGTTCTTTAAAATATAGCAAAGCTGCTGGTACATGGCCTGACGATAACGGAGGTGCATTTTGTTTATATGATTTTTCTAAGGTCTTAATAAGTCATTGTGAAATTGCTCATAATGAAGCAAGCGATGGAGGTGCTATTTTTAATTACAATGCAGCACCTTTGGTTTTATACAACAACATCCATCATAATAAGGCAAACTGGAATGGAGGAGCAATTATTGGCCCGGGAAGGTACAAAAACAATAAAATCACTTACAATCAAGGTGTAAATTGTGGTGGATTATATTTTTTTGGTGCAGATACAGTTAGTAACAACATCATTAGGAACAATATTGCACAAAATTTTGGTGGAGGTTTCTTTTGTGGTGGTGGGATAATAAGCAATAATATTTTTTCAAATAACCAAGCTTACAATGGAGGAGCTATCCATGTATATCCTGGAAACGTTTTATTTTTGAATAATACCATAGTAAATAATAAAGCAACGGTTGGAGGAGCTTTTGATATGGAACAAGGAGCATCGCCAAATTTTAAAAACTGTATTATTTGGGGTAATAGCGCAACAACAGGCAACCAAGTCAGTCTTGGAGGAGAAGGAGAAGATCCAAATTTTTATTACTGCAATATTCAAGGTGGACTAGCAGGTATCGAGTTAAATGGATTTGTTTACACTGGTAATTATGAAAATAATATTTCTCTGAATCCAAATTTTGTTTCTGAATCCGCAGGAGCTGGAATAAATTTTGATGGAACAGGCGTTGATTGGAGTTTAGTAAGTTCATCTCCTTGCATAGATGCAGGAATGATTGATGATGCCAATTCTATGTTAGATTTTAACAATAATTTTCGTGTAAATGTGTGTAAAATTGACATGGGCGCCATTGAATTTCAATCTGGAATTCCTTTGCAAATTGATATCAGTTTGAACCAAGCTTTGATTTGTCATAATGATCAAAATGGGGAAGTTGAAGTCACAGCTACTGGTGGAAATGGTGTTTACGAATACCTTTGGAACGACGGAAATCAAAATGCTTTGCGAACTAATCTTGAAGCAGGAATTTATACTGTAACTGTCAAAGAATTGGGAAATAATTGTGAAAAAACAGATTTTATAGTTATCGAAAATCCAAAACAAAAAACAATTTCTTTAGGACCAAGTCAGGAGTTAATTTGTGATGGCAATCTAGAGTTGGAAGCAACAAATGAATGGGATACTTTGGGTGTTTTTTTCCAAGATGTTGCTCTTGAAGATATTTGTTTTATAAACGATACTGTTGGTTTTTTAGTTAGTTCAAACAATAAAATATACAAAACAGAAGATTATGGAAAAACGTGGATTGCTATACCAAATTGTCCAATGTCAGGGATTTATGATGTACTTTTTTTAAATGAAACTGTTGGATTTGTTGGAGGTAGCGATGGAGGTGGTAGAATTTATAAAACAACAGACGGTGGAAATACATGGAACCTAATTTATTCGAATGTATCGTCAATATTTAAGCTCGATGGAAACTTATTATCAGGAATCTTTGCTTGCGGATATAATGGTTTACTTATAAAATCAATCGATCAAGGAGCAAATTGGCAAGAACTAAATCCCAACACAAATGCTGAATTATGGGGTTTAAAAGTGATTAATGAGAACTTAATTTATTGTACGGGTGGTGGTTCTTTGATTTTAAGATCAACAGACGGTGGTACAACATGGAATTCATTAAATCATCCTTTAAGTTCTGCCTCCATTTTATTTAATTCTGTAGATTTTTATGCGACACAAAATGGTGTTGTTATATCGAATTTAGGTAAAATATTATATACCCAAGATGCTGGAAATAGTTGGAGTGAAAGCATAAATAATAACATGGAATATTTTAGACAAGTGCATTTTATTTCTCAAGATGAGGTTTATATTTCGGGTCAAAATTCATTGAAAAAAAGTAATGATGGTGGTAAAACTTGGCTTAATTTAAATGATTGGCAACTAAGTGCGAATTTTAATGGACTCTTCGTTGGACAAAACGGAGATAAACTATTAATTTTTAACAACTGGAGTGGAAATCATGGTTATGTTTTGAGACAAAAACCCTTGGATTATATTTCATATACTTGGCTACCTGATAATGGATTAAGTAATCCAAACATTTCGAATCCGGAAGTAAATTTAGTCTCTAATCAAGAATATTTCATAGTTGCGATTGATCAAAACGGTTGTGAAGCAAAAGATTCAATTTTAATAAATGTTAATCCAATTCAAATTGATTTAGGAAACAATATCTTTTTTGGCTGTGGAAATGACACCTTATTAGTGGTTAATTCAAATTATATTGGAGAAAAAGAATTATTTTATTCCTGGTTTCCTTCTCTAGGTTTAAATTCCACAACAAACGATTCAGTTATGGCTTTTCCAGTAGTATCAACAAAATATTATTTAACTCTGAATACACTTGCGGGTTGTCAAGCAATTGATAGTATTAAAATAAATGTTCAAGATTTAACCCTTAATTTAGGTAGTGATTTGACGTTGAATTGTGGTAATTCATACACTTTTTCTAGTGTTTATAATAATTATCAAGGCACCGAAACATTAAATATTTCTTGGTCACCAATTGCTGGAATTTCAGATTTAAACAGTATAAATCCAATTGCAAACCCAACTGAAAGTACAAATTATACATTAACAATTTCTACTAATAATGGTTGTGAAGCTAAAGACTCTCTATATATTAATGTTAACCCATTAACTTTAAATATTGGATTTGATAAATCAATTATTTGTGGCTCAAGCGTAGAATTGAATCAAGCTCAGACTAATTTTATTTCAAATGATTCATTAAATTTCTTGTGGGAAACAAATTCTTCCTTGTCTATTTTAGATGATTACATTACCACAGCTAATCCTAATCAAACCCAAACTTACGTTTTACAAACAATCACAAGTAACGGTTGTAATGCAAAAGATACGATTATAGTTCATGTTACACCCTTAAATTTAAATTTAGGTTCAATTCTTTCATTTGTTTGTGGAGAAACAGTTAATTTGCCAGCTTTTAATTCTAATTACACTGGCATAGATCAACTTTCTTATGCCTGGAATCCAAGCGAAAAATTGAGTGAAACTACCATAGCTCAGCCAATTTTTTATTCAAATGTAAGCGAAGAATTAATTTTAACCATTGAAACAACAAATGCCTGTTCGGCAACGGACACCCTGTTTTTAGAAATGATTCCACTTAACATTCAATACGACAATGTCGTCATGGAATGTGGAACAAACTACCAAGTAAATTCTAGTACTAATTATACAGGTCTTGAACCTTTGATTTATAGTTGGAATACACAATCAGGGATTAGCGATTCAACAATTGCGAATCCACAAATATTTCCAACTAATCCGATGACTTATCAAATTACTGCTTCAACAGCAAACAATTGCCAAGCAACAGATGTGTTTGATGTGAGTTTTACTGCAAAAGATGCCCCTGAAATTTGTCTTGTTGGAGTTTTTGATGGATTTAATCAGCTTGTTTGGAACAAAAATCTGTATTCCAATGTCGATTCGTTTTACATTTACAGAGAAACAAATGAATCAAATATTTATGAGAGAATTCATTCTCAAGCATATGACGACATGAGTTTATTCATTGATAGTTCATCTAATCCAACTGCTCAATCTAATAAATATAAATTATCTTTTTTAGATGTTTGTGGCTTAGAATCTAATATTAGTTTGCCTCACAAAACAATGCACTTAACAATAAATCAAGGTATCGGAACAACTTGGAATTTAATTTGGGAAGCTTATGAAGGATTTACGGTTTCAACCTATAATATATATCGTGGAACGGATCCTTTAAATATGTCTTTGATTGGAACAACATCAGGAAGTAGTACTCAATATACTGATGTTTCAGCTCCTGCTGGAGATATTTTTTATCAAGTGGAACTAATTGCACCATTTCCATGTAATCCTCAAAAAATCATCCAAAATTCACTTTCAAATATCGCTACGAATACTGAAAATGGAATTGAAACTTTAACGCCAAATGGAATTGAAATATACCCAAATCCTTGCGAATCAAAACTATTTGTTAAATTTCCAAACCAATATTTAACCATGAATACTTCAATATTCACGTCAGAAGGCAAGTTGATTTTTAATAAAAATGTTCAGAATAATCAAGAAATTGACCTTGTTGAATTGAATAAAGGTGTGTATTTCATCGAAGTAAAAAATGAGACTTTTTCAATTGTTCAGCGATTTATTAAATACTAAAAAGGAGATTGGGTAACTTAAATTTTAAATCAAGCTTACTAAAATTCTATCATTTTCATCCAATTAAAAAGATTACTTTTGTAAAAAATTTATATTTCATGGCAACAATGCAAACCTATGATTTTAAAGGAAAAAGAGCATTAATTCGTGTTGATTTTAATGTGCCTTTAGATAAAGAAACTTTTGAAATTACAGATGACACGCGAATTCGTGCGGCTTTACCAACAATCAAACACATTTTAGAGAATGGTGGAAGTGTGGTTTTAATGTCACATTTAGGTCGTCCGAAAGAAGGACCAGAAGACAAGTTTTCTTTGAAACACATCTTAAAACACACCGCTGATTTAATTGGAACTCAAGTGAAATTCGCTTCGGATTGTATTAGTGCAGAGGCTTTTGAAATGAGTGCAAACTTGAAAGCAGGTGAAGTTTTATTGTTGGAAAATTTACGTTTCTACAAGGAAGAAGAAAAAGGTGACGTTGCCTTTGCTGAGAAATTAGGGAAACATGGAGATGTTTATGTTAACGATGCTTTCGGAACAGCACATAGAGCACATGCTAGTACGGCAATCATCGCACAATTTTTCCCAAATGACAAATTGTTTGGTTTCTTATTAGATGCTGAAATTGTAAGTGTAGATCGCGTTTTAAACAGCACAGAAAAACCAGTTACAGCAATCGTTGGTGGAGCAAAAGTTTCGTCTAAAATTACCATTATTGAACGTTTGTTAGATAAAGTAGACAACATCATTATTGGTGGTGGAATGGCATTTACCTTTGTAAAAGCTCAAGGTGGAAAAGTTGGAAACTCTTTAGTAGAAGATGATTACATGGAAATGGCTTTACGTATTATTTCTGAAGCGAAAGCTAAGGGTGTAAACCTCATCATTCCTGTTGATTCCATCATTGCGGATAAATTTGATAACGAGGCAAATCGCCAAACTGTAAATATTACTGAAATTCCAGAAGGATGGATGGGCTTGGATTCTGGGCCAGAAACTTCCAAAATTTGTCACGATGTTTTATTGAAATCCAAAGTGATTTTGTGGAACGGACCAATGGGAGTTTTTGAGTTGGATAATTTTGCAGAAGGAACAAAATCTGTTGCTTTATCCATTGCTGAGGCTACCAAAAATGGAGCTTTTTCACTAATTGGTGGTGGAGATTCAGTTGCAGCAATCAATAAATTCAACTTAGCTGATCAAGTAAGTTACGTTTCAACTGGTGGTGGAGCTATGTTGGAATACTTGGAAGGAATCGAATTACCGGGAATTAAGGCAATTAGATCATAAAACTTAATATTCTTAAAAACAAAAAAACGGATACCAAATTGATATCCGTTTTTTTTATCTTCAAATTTTTCTAGCCAAAAATCAGTTTATAAATATCGTTTCCGTTGGCATACAACATCAAACCTAACAATAAAACGATTCCTGCATATTGTGCATATTCTAATACTTTCTGAGGCGCTTCTTTTCCAGTTACCATTTCATACAATAAGAAAACTATGTGTCCACCATCCAAGCCTGGTATTGGTAAAATATTCATCAAGGCTAATGCAATAGACAAGAAAGCCGTGAAAGCCCAAAATGCTTGCCAGTCCCATGTTGATGGTAACATTTTACCCATAGAAACAAATCCACCGATTGAAGTTGCCCCTTTTTTGGTGAATAAAAATTTCAATTGAGAAGCGTAATCGCCCAAAGTGTTTAAACCTTTATCTAAACCGTTTCCGATGCTTTCTCCAAAAGAATAATTCATTTGTTTAATTGCTTTGTCATCAACGATTTTTCCTCCTCCAGATGTAAATCCGAATCTTCCTTCATATTTACCTGAAGTAGGAATTTTAACTTTTTGATCAATTATTTTGCTTCCACGTTGGATTTGAAAACTAACTTCTTTTCCTTTGGAATTGAATACTTCTTTTTGAAATTCATCGTAATAAACAATTTGTTTTGCATTGATTGTTACAATTTTATCTCCTTTTTTCAAATCTAATTTTCCAACTGGAGATTCTTTGTCCACCTCTCCAACTTCAACACCAAAAACTCTAGGAGAGAAACAAGGTAATGCACCTTTTTCAAACAATTCGTATTCAATTTTTTCTGGTAATTGAACAGTCTTTTTAGAACCGTCAGCTTTTAGTACTTCCAAAGTTCTTCCTCCACGGAACATCACTCTTTTATCATACTCAAGCACATTATCTATAGATTCTCCGTTGATTTTTAAGATATTATCTCCAGATTCAACCCCATACTTTTTCAAATATGGATGAGCAGCAATTCCAGCTTTCAAATCTTTAGGGTTCAATTTTTCTTCACCATAAGCAAAAACAATCATGATGTAAATGAAAATTCCTAAAATTAAATTGACCGTAACACCACCCAACATGATGATTAAACGTTGCCAAGCTTTTTTAGAACGGAATTCCCATGGTTGAGCTGGTTGAGCCAATTGCTCTTTATCCATTGATTCATCGACCATTCCAGAGATTTTCACGTAACCTCCTAAAGGTAACCAACCTATCCCCCACTCGGTATCTCCAATTTTTTTCTTGAAAATTGAAAACCACGGATCAAAAAATAGGTAGAATTTCTCTACTCGTGTTTTAAATAATTTTGCGGGAATATAGTGACCTAATTCGTGTAAAATCACAAGGATTGATAACGAAAGTATAAGTTGTGCGGCTTTAATCCAAATATCCATTGTTTAAATATAATTGTAATAAAAAGGCAAAGATATGATTTTGAAGTGAAAAGTTACCTTTTTTGGGAATTTTTAAGAGCTTACTACCATTAAAGATACTCATTTTGCTCAAAGTAATCTATTATTGCTTCCTTAATAAGATGCTGTTGTTCGCGTTCATTTAAAACGGGTAAATCTTCTACCAACTCAAAATGTGGCCAATTTTCGGGATCGCGACCTATGAATTTGTAATGTCCATGAGGTTCCAAAAGTGTACAAATTGCAACATGCATCAAATCTGTTTTTTCGTGTTTTTTGAATTTTTGATAACCCAAACCTAATTCTTGCACACCAATCAAAAACAAAATTGCTTGTGTATCTAAACCTTCACCGAAATCTTCTTCGAGTTTTTTGACTACTTTCTGAAAACGTAATTCTACATCATAATCCATAGGTGCAAAAATAAGGGTTTTTGAGGATAAAGAACTTTTTTGAGTATGGTTTTTTGGAAAGATTTTTAATTTATGCTTGGGTGCGACTCCGCTGGAGTTGAGATTTTGTCTACCTATAGTTTATGAGAGGTTTAAATCCTAGCGGATTTATTCTATGAGTTTTATTGATTCCAGAGGAATCACAACTATCAAAACAAGAACAACTTGTTTTGAACTGACTCCTGAGGAGTCACACCCCTTATACAACCAATAAATTTCAAAAAAAACAATAATAATTTTTTTTACTTTCACTTTTTTTCATAACTTTAGTATTAAATTTTACAACTATGCCAAACACCTATCATCAGATATTTGTGCAGATAATCTTTGCCGTTAGAAACCGAAAAAGACTAATCGATCAGTCTTGGGAAGAAGATTTACATAAGTATATTACAGGAATTATTCAACAGAAAAACCAAACCTTAATCGCAATTAATGGAGTTGAGGACCATATTCATATTTTGATTAATATGAAGCCAACGTGTTGTTTGTCTGATTTAGTTCGAGAAATTAAAAAATCTTCTACAAAATATATCAATGAAAACAAGTATTCTCAAGAAGCGTTTCATTGGCAAGAAGGATTTGGAGTTTTTTCATACAATGCGCGACAAGTTGAAATGATTAAAAACTACATCTTCCGACAAAAGGAACATCATCGTCAAAAGAGTTTTAAAAGCGAGTATGTTAAGTTGCTTGAAGAGTTTGAAGTCGATTATAAAGAGGAGTATTTGTTTGACTGGATTAAAGAGGCTTGAGTTTTGATGATGGTACGACTCCGATGGAGTCGAGTTATTGTTTGCTTATACTTTTTTGATGAATTTAAATCCTAGCGGATTTATCCCAAGATGGTTTTATAAGATGCTATTTAACGGATTAGTTTAACTTGAATATTATGGCGGGTGCGACTCCGATGGAGTCAGGATTGCAGGACTTATGTTTTGATAGGTTAAAATCCTAGCGGATTTATAACCACATAGATTTTTTTGATTCCAGCGGAATCACAGCTATCAAAACAAGAGCAACTTGTTTTGAACTGACTCCAGAGGAGTCACACACAAAGTTTTATCCATCATGTTCACAAAACGTAAGCCTTTTCAAACAAATGAACTTTTTTTTGTAGTTTTGTTACAATTCTGAGGACAAAATCATGATTAAAAAACTTATCATTTCTTTTTTGAAATTATTTCTGTTATGGATATTAATCTTTGATTTTCAGCGTATTTTATTTTTGATTCACAATTGGGGGAAATTTCAAGGGGTCAGTTTTTGGGAGATTATTCAAGCTTTTTTCTACTCGATTAAGTTGGATATAGCAACTGCTAGTGGCTTGGTTTTTTTACCAATGGTTTTTTTATTTCTCTATTATTTTATTCCCAAAAAGACCTTTCGTTTCTTATTTTTGTTTACACTCTTTATTGAGTTTTTATTAGTCGGAATGATTCATTGCGGCGAAATTAATGCCTATGGAGAATGGAATCACAAACTGACTTCGCGTGTTTTCATGCACTTAAGTAATCCGGACGAAGTTGTTCGTTCAGCGGATTATGGCATGACAGTATTTTTCTTCCTTTTTCTGATTATAGAAATGGTCTTTTCATGGAAAATGTTACGTATTCTCTTTAAAAAAGAATTAATCTTAGGTCATTTTACTTCAACAGTGAAAGGTTTTTTAGTTTTTCCTATTTACCTCTTTTTAATTGCTTTTTTTGGTGGAATCTCTGTGGTGTTAATACGTGGTGGTTTTCAGCAAATTCCTATTAACATCAATGCTGCAATCTACACGAACAATGCGGTTTCAAATGATTTATCCATCAATTCTCTTTACTTCTTTTCAAAAAGTTTTTTGCTTTATAACCGAAGTGAAATTGATGAGTTTATGCCAAAAATAGACGAAAAAGTGGCAGAAAAAATCGTTAAAGAATTGTATGCCTACCCGAGAGAACATTCCAATTACTTTTTAGAAAATAAAAGACCAAATATTGTCATTGTAGTACTTGAAAGTTGGTCAGCTGAAGCGGTATCTTGCTTATCCAAGACAAAAGGTGCAACAAAAGAATTTGACAAATTGGCCAAAGAAGGTTTATTGTTTACCAATATTTATGCGACAAGCCATACTTCTGAAATTGGAAATGCAAGTATTTTCAGTGGTTTTCCAGGAATTCCTGAGGTTTCAATTTCGATGCAACCTGAAAAAAGTCGCAAGTTAAAATCCATCAATCAAAGTTTAAAACCATACAATTATACGAGTTCTTATTTATTTAGTGGGGATTTAAAGTATGGAAATATTGGTGGCTTTTTTATGGATCATGGTTTTGATAAAATTCAAGATGAAAATGATTTTGAGGGAAATTTAGAACGTGGGAAGTTAAATTTTTACGACCAAGATTTATACAATAAGTTTATACGTGAAATCAAAGTCTTGAAAGAACCTTTTATGAGTTGTGCTTTTACGGGAAGTACGCATTCTCCATTTGATATTCCAAAAACAAACGGTCAAAATTGGAGCGGAGCGGAAGCTGATTTCATGAATTCTATGGTTTATGCAGATCAAGCTTTAGGGAAATTTATTCAACATGCCAAAAAACAAACTTGGTTTAAAAACACACTTTTCGTTTTTGTTGCCGACCACAGTCGATCTTCACCAAATGTGATCTCACCAAACGATAATGCCTTTTACCGAATTCCGCTTCTGTTCTGGGGTCCAGCATTGAAAGATTCTTACAGAGGAATAAAACAGGAAAATATTGGTTCTCAAGCTGATTTACCTGCAACATTATTGTACCAAATGGGAATTGATAACGCTGACTACAAATGGAGTCGTGATTTGATGAATCCTAAAGTTGTTCCCTTTGCTTTTCACACTATTATTCGCGGATATGGCTGGAAAACACAAAATGGATCTTTGACTTATCAAATGCAGATGAAACAATATTTGGACGATACTTTTGATGCTAAAACTAAAGCAATGGAACACCAACGTTGCAACGCTTTTATCACTCAAGCTTATAAATATTACAAAGAATTGTAGATGAAAATCCAACTTTCTGCCGTCATTATTACCTTCAACGAAGAAAAAAACATCGCGCGATGTATTGAATCTTTGTTGTCTGTAGCGGATGAAATTGTGGTTGTTGACTCTTATTCGAAAGATAAAACGAAAGAAATTTGTTTGTCATACGGTGTGACATTCATAGAACATAAATTTGATGGACACATCGAACAAAAAAACTGGGCTAAAGATCAAGCTAAATATGATTATGTTCTGTCTTTAGATGCTGATGAAGCCTTGGATGAAACGCTTCAAAAGGAAATTCTGAAGGTAAAAGAAAATTGCCAATTTGATGGCTATTCGATTAATCGTTTGACGAATTATTGTGGTAAATGGATTTACCACTGCGGCTGGTATCCCGACACAAAACTGAGGCTATGGAATAAAAATTTGGGAGCTTGGGGAGGTGATAATCCGCACGATAAATTTGAATTATTCGACACCAAAAAAACAATTCAACATCTCAAGGGCGACATTTTACATTACAGCTATTATACAAGAGAAGACCACTACAAACAAGTGGAATATTTCACTACAATTTTAGCAACAGCACAACATCAAAAAGGGAAAAAATCTCCTTTTATTGTGTTGATTTTTAGTCCAATAGTGAAATTCATAAAAGACTACTTCGTGAAACTTGGTTTCTTGGACGGTGGTGCAGGATTTACAATTAGTCGTATCTCAGCCTATGCAACTTTTCTCAAGTATCATAAACTCAGAATGTTAAATCAGGGAAAGAATATTTGAAAAGCTTTGCTAAATCGATAATTTCTTCTTACTTTTGCACCCCAAAACAGATTATGGCTCAAGGAATCAAAATATTTGCTGGACGTGCTTCGAAAGATATTGCAGAAAGAATTGCAAAATCTTACGGCGTTTCATTGGGAAATGTCATTGTACAAGAATTTAGTGATGGTGAATTTCAACCTTCATTTGAAGAAACTGTTCGTGGACAAGACGTTTTTATCGTTCAATCAACGATGCCACCTTCAGATAATTTATTTGAATTGTTGTTGATGATTGATGCAGCAAAAAGAGCTTCAGCTCGTAAAATTGTTGCCGTGATGCCTTATTTTGGTTTTGCTCGTCAAGACAGAAAAGACAAACCAAGAGTAGCAATTGGAGCAAAATTAGTTGCAAACATGTTGATGGCTGCTGGCGTAAGTCGCATCATTACTATGGATTTACATGCTGATCAAATTCAAGGATTTTTTGAAGTACCAGTAGATCATTTGTACGCTTCAACCATGTTTTTACATGAAATTGAAAAAATTAATAATGGGAATTTAATCTTAGCTGCACCAGACGCTGGTGGAACAAAAAGAGCAAATTCTTATGCGAAAAAATTAAACACAGGTTTAGCTATTTGTCACAAACAACGTAAAGTTGCTAACGAAATTGCTGAAATGACAGTAATTGGAGACGTAACTGGAAAAGACGTAATTTTGGTTGATGACATGTGCGACACAGCTGGAACTTTAACTACTTCAGCAAACTTGTTTATGGAAAAGGGAGCTAAAAGTGTACGCGCATTTTGTACACATGCGGTTTTATCTGGACCAGCTTTTGAAAGAATTGAAAACTCAATGATTACGGAATTAATTGTTACAGATACAATTCCTTTAAAAAGACAAAGCTCTAAAATTAGAGTGATTCAAACACATGAATTATTTGCGGACGTAATTCATAGTTTAATGGAGAATAAATCCATTAGTTCGTATTTTGTAGTGTAATAATATAAACAAATAATAAATAACAATGAAAGTATCAAAATTGAGCGGTTCGGTTCGTGCGAACGTAGGGAAGAAGGATGCTAAAGCTGTTAGAAATGCTGGAAGAGTACCTTGCGTATTATACGGACAAGGAACACAAACACATTTCTCTGCTTCTGCAATTGACATCGAAAAATTAGTATTTACTCCAGAGGTTTACCAAGTTGAATTGGATATTGATGGTGTTAAATCTAAAGCGATTATCAAAGATTTGCAACAAGACCCAATTAAAGACACTGTAAGACACATTGATTTCTTGCAATTGGATGACAAAAAACCAGTTAAAGTTGGTTTACCAGTTCGTTTAACAGGTGCATCTCGTGGTGTATTAGCTGGGGGTAAATTATTACAAGTTTTCAGAAGATTAACTGTAGTAGCTTTGCCAGGTGATTTACCAGATTCTGTAACAATTGATATTACTAAATTACGTATTGGACAATCAATCCGTGTTAGTCAAATTGAAGCAGATGGTTTAAAATTCTTAGAACCAGCAAACGCTGTAGTTGTTTCTGTGAAAATGGCTCGTGGTGCTGCTAAAGGTTCTGACGCAGGTGATGACGAAGAAGAAGATTAATTCTCTTTTCAAATAAACAAAAACCCGATAGCTAACTAGTTATCGGGTTTTTTTATGTTGATTTCTTAAATCTAACTAAATACTCGCTTTTATCTTCTTTTCAAGTGTATTGATATCCATTCCACCAGATTGTCTCCAAAGAATTTCGCCAGACTTAAATAAAACAAAGGTTGGAACTCCTCGCACTTTGAATTTTTCGGCCACCTCTTGGTTCTTATCTACATCAATCTTAAGGATTCGTATATTTGAACCCATTTTGTGCTTTAATTGCTCTAAAACAGGCATCATTGTTTGACATGGACCACACCATGTAGCGTAAAAATCTACTAAGGTTGGAATATCTGAACTTACTGCGTCTTTAAATTTGCTCATGTGCTTTTGCTTTTAAGGGATTATAATGTGCAAACAAGTTAATCCAAACCAATCTACTTGCACGAAAAGTAACAGGCGCCATCAAAATTAAAACACCTACGATTACGCTAATATAAATCCATACAGTTGCAGCAGGATAAATCCAATAGGTAAGAATGAATGCGGCAACAGACATTGCAACTGTTAAGGCATAACTTGCATACATTGCTCCGTACCAAAAACCTGGTTCCTTTTCATATTTATGACCACAATGGGAGCAAGTTTCGTGCATTTTATCAAGATGTCCTAAATCATATGCCCCAGAATTATCAAAAACATCGCCAATATGACACACTGGACATTTGGCTCTAAAAATGCTATATAAACGTGTACCTTTCATGCTGTAAAATTAACTTATTACTATACAAAAATAAATGACTTTTATCAGTTATAAAGTGATTCAAGTTACATTCTAAGTTTTTTTGGCAAACTGGCATAAACCAAATCATAAGAATGTTTTGTCAATTCAAAAAGCATTTCATCTGAAACATCCATAAACAAAGAAACAGTATTCCAATGCTTTTTATTCATGTGATAACCAGGATTAATTCCATCAAATTGTTCTCTCAATTCAATAGCTCGTTCAGGATCACATTTCAAATTAACACTTTCAAAGTTTTCTACATGACATAAAACAAAAATTTTTCCATGTACTTTAAACACTAATGTTTCCTTATCAAAAGGAAAAGACTCAGTTACTTCAATAAATGAAAAACAATAATTTCTAAACGTTTCAATATTCATAACATTTAAAAGTTTTAACCATAAAAAAAGACATTAGCACAAATCGTCTAATGTCTTCTCATAAATTATTTAAATAAAATATTAATGCAACCCAGGAGCAAAATCATTTCTCCCTAAATCACGTAACATTTTAGTGTGTTCTCTTAATGCTCCCCAAAAGGTCTTTTGAGAAATATAAGGTAAGTTATATTCTTCTGCTGTTTCCTTCACAATTTTTGCAATTTTATCATAATGAACATGACAAATATTTGGAAACAAATGGTGTTCAATTTGGAAATTCAAACCACCAACATACCAAGAAAAAACTTTAGCTTTCTGTGCAAAGTTTGCAGTATTATATAACTGATTAACTGCCCAGTCCGCTTCAATGTTACCACTTTCATCTGGAACCGGATAATTTGAAGTTGGTACAACGTGCGCTGGCTGAAAAATCATTGCCAACACTAGACCTGCGATAAACTGCATAACCAAGAAAGACAATAAAGTTCCCCACCAAGGAATTGGTAACAACATCATTGGCATCACAAGAAACAAAGCAAAATAGAATAATTTAGCTGCGATGATATTAAACAACAAGCGACCAAATGTAATGTCTTGTGTTTTCATCAAATCCATTTTATTGTAACGAATTGCTTGTCTGTAATCTTTTACCGTACACCACATCAATGTCATTAAACCATAGAAAAACCAAGCGTAAACATGTTGGTATTTGTGCATTGGCAAACGTTCTTCGTGTGGTGAAAAACGCATTACTTTACCTGGATTAATGTCCTCATCCATTCCAGTTACATTGGTATAGGTATGGTGAAGCACATTGTGTTGAATTCTCCAGTTCGTATCATTACCCCCTAAAAAAGAAATAACCATACCCAAAGCTTTGTTTACGAATTTGTTTTTAGAATAGGCTCCATGATTTGCATCATGCATTACTGATAAACCAATACCGGCCATACCAAATCCCATTAAAACCCAACACATAAAAATCAACCAAGGATTCTCAAAAACTGTAAGCATTAAAACAAAAGGCACGACGTACAAAGCAATCATAAAAATGGTTTTTAAAACCATGTTATAATTAGCGTATCTAGATTTATCTGTTTCTTTGAAATACTCTCTAACGCGTTGTTGAAGAGTTTTGTAGAAATCCGCATTGTGGGATTTCGAAAAGGTGATATTTTTTAAACTCATTTTAATATTAATGAAACACAAAGTTAAACAATAATTATTATATAAATGTTAATTTTCGACAAAAGCTGATATAAATCATCTATTCGATAGTGAAATCATTATTTATATCCTTATTTTTGTGTTTTATTAACAAATTTATATATGTCCATTAGTGTCAAAAATACATATTGTGAAGATTATTTCAACCGAAAAAGAAATAAAACATTAACAGTCGAAATTGGAAAACTTAGCATGGGGGGCGAAAACCCAATAAGAATACAGTCAATGACAACAACTGACACCATGGATACAGAAGGGTCTGTGAATCAGTCCATTCGCATGATTGATGCTGGCTGTGAACTTGTTCGATTAACTGCTCCAAGTAAAAATGAAGCAGAAAACTTAGGAGAAATCAAACGCATTCTCAATGAAAAAGGATATTTTGCACCACTTGTTGCTGATATTCATTTTACACCAAATGCCGCTGAAATTGCTGCGCGTTTGATTGAAAAAGTGCGCGTTAACCCAGGTAACTATGCCGATAAAAAGAAATTCGAAGAAATTGATTTTACAGAAGAAAGTTACCAAAAAGAATTGATTCGCATTGAGCAAAAGTTCACGCCTTTAATTCATATTTGTAAAGAAAATGGAACTGCAATGCGCATCGGCACAAATCACGGTTCACTATCTGATAGAATCTTAAGTCGTTTTGGTGATACGCCTGAAGGTATGGTTGAGTCGGCGATGGAATTCCTTCGAATTTGCGTTAAGAATGATTATTTCAATGTTGTTATTTCCATGAAAGCAAGTAACACCTTGGTTATGGTGCAAGCTTACCGCCTATTAGTTGCAACGATGAAAGACGAAGGAATGCATTTTCCTTTGCATTTAGGTGTAACTGAAGCTGGAGATGGTGAAGATGGAAGAATCAAATCTGCAGTAGGAATTGGGGCATTATTGGAAGATGGTTTAGGAGATACGATTCGCGTCTCATTAACTGAAGATCCAGAATTCGAAATTCCAGTGGCGAAAAAATTAGTTGAAAAATTTGAAAACCAAAGCAAAATTAAATTAGTTGAAACTAAAAACAACTTAACTTATAATCCTTTTCAATACAACAAAAGAATTAGTAATTCATTTCACAATATAGGAGGTAAAAACCATCCTATTGTCTTTGCAGATTTATCACAAAAAAAGGACATCAAACCAGCAAACTTTTTTGGTTTCGGCTACAATTATTCTGTTCCTTTAGACAAATGGAACTTACAAGATCAAGCAGCCGATTATGTTTATTTTGGAAAACAAGAATTAAATTTTGAAATCCCTGGAACTTTAGGTGCCGTTTTTGATGCAGATATCTATTTTGAAAAATATGTTTCACGAGAACATTGCTATCCAATTTTTGACAAAACTTCAATTAGTAAATTTGATGTTTCAAACTTAAGTTTATATTTCTTAGCTCTTGATTTAGAAGATGATAATACAGAATTAATTCTAGCTAATTCAAAAGCAATATTAGTTGTAACTAGTTCTTTCGCTAATAAAACTCAAGTTTTAAGAGTGTTTAGAATCTTCTTAGACGAGCATGAAATTCTTAATCCAGTTATTTTAAAAATCGAAGAAAAAACTGAAGATTTAGAGCGTTTTCAACTGAATTGTTCATCGGACTTAGGAATTCATTTCATTGATGGGTTTGGAGATGGTCTGTGGCTTACAGGAAAACAAAGTTTGATAGATATAAATTCGCTTTCCTTTGGAATTTTACAAGCTACACGAACGCGAATTTCAAAAACAGAATACATTTCTTGTCCATCTTGTGGTAGAACATTGTTTGATTTGCAGGAAACAACAGCCAAAATCAGACAAAAAACATCCCATTTGAAAGGAATAAAAATCGGAATCATGGGTTGTATTGTCAACGGGCCTGGCGAAATGGCAGATGCAGATTATGGATACGTTGGAACTGGACCTGGAAAAATCAATTTATACAAGGAAAAAACAGTTGTGCGAAAAAATGTGAATGAAGAAGAAGCTGTTGATGCTTTGGTAGATTTGATTAAGGAACATGGGGATTGGGTCGACTTAAAAGTTTAATAGATTCGCCTTATGCAAAAAAACATCATCGAAGATCAACAAAATTCAAGGGAAGAACTTTCAAGAGGAAATATTTGAGCGCATTACATACGAAAACTGTGTTTTTGAGAATTGTATTTTCGCTTCCTGTGAATTGAGTTCCACCGTTTTTATGGATTGTACCTTCGAGAACTGTGATTTTAGTATGTCGAAAATTGGAAATGTTAGTTTTAAAAATGTGACTTTTATTTCTTCCAAATTACTCGGATTACACTTCGAACAATGCAATTTATTTGGCTTTGAAATCCACTTCGATAATTGTCAAATAAACTTATCTTCGTTCTACAAAATAGACCTAAAACATTGTAGTTTTAAAGATTCTAGTTTGCAAGAAGTGGATTTTACAGAAGTAAATTTAGCGCAAAAATCATTTGAAAATTGCGATTTATTGGGTGCAATATTCGAAAACACAAATTTAGAAAAATGTGATTTTCGTTCAGCATTCAATTACATCATAGATCCCCAAAACAACAAAATTAAAAAAGCGAAATTTTCAAAAGAAGGAGCTATTGGATTGTTAAGGGCATTTGATATTGTGATAGGGTAAATTGATTATTTGGATATTAGGATATTAAGATATTAGACCTCATACGAAAAATATCTAGCATATACGAACACTAAAAATTCAAACGCAAAGAGCGCTGAGTTGATCGCAAAGGACGCTAAAATGTCAGTGGAATTTTGAAACGTAGGAACAAGGAAACTTAAGAGCAGAAAAAAATTATTACTCCTCAAGGTAAAAAATCAGCAGAGTTTTTCTTAGAAATCGTGGATATTAGCGGGAGATTTATAAACGCAAAGAATCCAAAGCCTGTCGCAAGGTAAGTCAAGCACTTGAAGGAATAACTAATCTTCGCAGTATTTCAACTTAAAAGTTTTATCAATTTAAATTTTTAATCATTAACTTTGATAAAAAAAACAAGATATGGAAAATCAAATTCTTTTTTCGGAAAAACAGAAATTTACACAATGGTGGTTGTTTTTGCTCTTGTTTGGAATATCTGGATTATTTATTTATGCCCTATACATTCAATTGGTTGTTGGAACACCATTTGGTGATAAACCGATTGGCAATGGAGGTTTAATTGCAATTTCAATCTTTGTTTTGAATTTAAATGCCCTGTTTTTTGCAACACGCTTAGAGACACAAATCGACCATAAAGGAATATATGTCCGCTTTTACCCATTCCAACGCAAAATGAGATTTTATGCATGGCAAGAAATACAAAAAGCTGAGGTTAGAACCTACAAACCACTGCAAGAATATGGTGGTTGGGGAATACGTTACGGTTTTAGAGGTAATGGAAAAGCTTACAATGTTTCGGGTAATGAAGGGTTACAATTGGAATTAAAATCAGGTGAGAAATTCCTGATTGGAACACGAAAAGGTGAAGAACTAAATTTGGTTATAGAAAAGTTAACTCAAAACCCTTAGTTTGTATTCATATCTATTAATGCACGAGGTTTAACTAAATATATTGAATTTGCCACAGATGCACAAATAAAAAAGGCTTTAAACCAAAATAGTAAATTTCACAAATTCTGAAACGTCCGTCAAAAGACGGACTAATTCGTGTAATTATTTGCATATAAACAAACTATTAATTTGTGCATTTGTGGCAAAACATTTACGCGCTCAAAGCTTTTTGGGTGTTTATTTTCAAAAAGCTTATCTTTGCAGCACAAAATAGTATTATGCTTGGATTAAAACTTCCTACAGACCCACGATGGGTGAATATCGTAGAAACAAATATTTCTGAAATCTTGACAGATCATGCTTGGTGCGAGCAAAAAGCTGCTACAAATGCCATTACGATCATCGCCAATAACTCGGAACACGAAGATTTGGTAACAGATTTATTGGCTTTAGCGAAGGAGGAATTGGAGCATTTTCAGATGGTTCACGAAATTATCAAAAATAGAGGTTACGAGCTTGGTCCAGAGCGAAAAGATAGTTATGTAAATGAATTATTCAAATTCATGACAGTTGGTGGAAGCAAACAACAACGATTAGTTGATAGATTACTCTTTTCTGCCATGATTGAAGCTAGAAGTTGCGAGCGTTTTAAATTACTTTCAGAAAGAATTTCAGACCCAGAATTATCCAAATTTTACTACGATTTGATGGTTTCTGAAGCAGGACATTACACAACTTTTTTAGGTTTTGCGCGAAAATATGGCGGAAATATTGATGTCAACAAACGTTGGAACGAGTGGTTGGCTTTTGAAGCTGACGTGATTCGAAACTACGGGAAAGAGGAAACTATACATGGGTGATAAACGATAATCTCACAAACAGAAATTTGTAATCAAACCGGTTGTGCGAATACAAGAGAATAGTATTTTATATCAATATTTTGTCGGGAAATTAATGCAAGAAACAAAATTAATATAACAATTTACACTTTAATTGAGTAAGAAACATGAGTAGAGAAGAATCCATGCGAATTGCTGCAGAAAAAATTCGTTTAAAAAGAGAAAGAGAAGCGCGCGAAGAAAAAGAAATGTATGAGCGAATCACATCTGGTTGGCAATGGCTTTTATTTAAAATAGTTGTCGCTTTTTGCACCATTATGTTTGTACTTACAACTATTGAAGTATTGTTTGATGGCCCTACAAAAAAACTAACGGAACAATCCTGGAAAATTGACCGAAACTGGGAATACGACTGGCACAAAGTACTGGACGTAGAAGGATATATGTTCTCCCCAACAATAAACGACTGGAGTGATCGTGTAAAAAACAGTCTTTCAATGACCTATACACCAATTTTTCGAACAGGAAAGAAGTTGAATTTCGATATAAAACTCAATGAAATAATGGTTAAAAAGCATACAGAAATCAGAGAAAACTCGATCTTTAATTGGTTTCCAGCATTGCAAATTTTTCTCTTACTTCCGCTATTTACATTTATTTTTAAGAGGCAGAAACCATGGTTCAATTTTGCGCGAATTGCTTCATTTGTTATCGTGTTTCCGGGCACCATATTGGTGATTTTCTTCTCTTTAATGTGAGGAAAGAAAGAATAAAATAAATCTGCATTTGCGCCCAATATTTCAAAGACTTAACTTTGCAAAAAATTAATTACGTACAACCTTGATTTAGAATCAGATTTAAATGAGTATTAAAGCAGAAGCACAGCAATTTGAAATAAAAGATTTCACATACGATTTACCCGAGGATCGAATTGCAAAATATCCTTTAGAAGAAAGAGATTTAAGTAAATTGTTGGTCTACCAAAATGGAACTATTTCTGAAGACAGTTACAAAAACCTTGACAAGCACATTTCAGAAAATGCCTTGTTCTTTTTCAACAATACGAAGGTAATTCAAGCGCGACTTTTTTTTAAAAACGCTACTGGAGCTAAAATTGAAATTTTTTGTTTGGAACCAAGCGAAGTAAATGCTGAACCTTCTTCCGCAATGCTAAAAACAGCAAGTGTTGAATGGGAATGTTTGATTGGTCGAGTTGCGAAATGGAAAGAAAAAACAATCAGTGTAGAACTAAACAACTTCACTTTAAACGCTGAAATTGTGAAGCGAAATGGACCTGTATTTACCATTAAATTTACCTGGCAACCAGAAAACTTTACATTCGCAGAAATCTTAGAACATGTTGGTCAAATTCCGATTCCTCCTTACTTAAAAAGAGAAAGTGAGGCGATGGATACAAACAGATATCAAACAGTTTATGCAGAACAAAAAGGTTCTGTGGCTGCACCAACGGCTGGACTTCACTTTACAAATAAAATTTTTGAAAAGCTAAAAGCTAAAAATGCCTTACTAGATTATGTTACGCTTCATGTTGGCGCTGGAACTTTTAAACCTGTTAAGAGTGAAACCCTAGAAGGTCACGACATGCATTCAGAATGGATAGAAGTTAACAAGGAATCAATTGAGAAGATGATCAAGCAAATTTCTGATCAGCAAACAAACAAAAATATTGTTGCAGTAGGAACTACTTCCTTGAGAACTATCGAAACCTTGTATTGGATGGGTGTTAAGGCAAATCAAAATTTGAATGCGAGCATCAAGGAATTGGAAATTAAACAGTGGGATGCTTATGAACTAACACAAGATTTGCCTGCAATTGATTCATTAGCTGCCTTATTAGCCTGGTTAAATAAAAATAAATTGGATAAACTTATTTGCAAGACACAAATTCTAATTGTCCCGACTTATAAATTAAGAATTGCAAATGCACTTGTAACAAATTTTCATCAGCCAAGTTCCACACTTCTTTTACTTATAGCAGCAGTGGTGGGTGATGAATGGAAAAGAATTTACAAGTATGCCTTAGAAAATGATTTTAGATTTTTAAGTTACGGTGATGGAAGTTTGCTTTACAGTAACAAAGCATAACAAAATTATAAACCATTTTTCTCAATACTTTTCTTTTTTGATAAAAAAGTAAATTCAATATGTTTATTTTGTATGTTTGTTGAAGTGATTTATGGCGCTTATACAACATATGTTGGAAGGATAGGCGCTATTGAGTTGCGGAGAGAAGTAATTTGGCAAATTGGAGGGAGACGTGGTTAATTGAACATTCTGCGTCGCATTAACCTTTGTGACGTATTGACAATTTGTGCTGCGAAAACCGCCACTACGCCTAGCACCAAAACGACTTTGGTGGAAGTGTAAAAGTCGACAGTAAAAACATAAAAAACAATGCAAGACATTCTATTTAGCTTTATATCAAAATATATTTCTTTGACAGAAGATGAGAAAAACGCATTACTAAGTTTAGACTTGTTTCATTCGGTAAAAAAAGGAACTATTTTGCTTAAAGAAGGACAAAACACTCTAAATAGTTTTTTTGTTTTAAAAGGTTGTATTCGATCATATTATATCAAAGATGGGGAAGAAAAAACTACAGCATTTTATACAGAAATGGAGGCTTTGACACCACCTTGTGTTATAAGTAAAACCCCATCTGAATATTATATAAGCTGTATTGAAGATTGTATCCTTTTAATTTCAAACTCAGATATTTCTGAGGAGGTTAATGCCAGATTCCCAAAGTTCGAAATCATGTGTATGAAGTTTTCAGAAGAGTTGTTGGCAAAGGAAAGAATTGAATTTGATGAATTCAAAACTTCTTCACCTGAACAACGGTACTTAAATTTAATGCAGAAAAGACCCGACCTTATTCAACGTGTACCACAGCATCAATTAGCAAGTTATTTGGGAATAAAACCGCAATCTTTGAGCAGACTGAGAGCCAGAATTTTGGAAAAACGTAAAACGTAAAATCATTTCTTAACTTAAGTTAACAATGTGTTTTATTCTATTATATATTTTTACAGTTTCACATAAAAATTAGAAATAGTATGAATAAAATAGCATCTTTTGGTCTGATCGTATTTGCCTTAGTTGGTATTTTAACATCAGGATGTGCAGTAAATAAACAAAACATTATTTCGGGTGCCGTGGATAACCTAATCATCAAAGAATTGTATGAAAAAGATATTCAAATTAGAGATCTTGATTCAAAAACCGACACTGTAAATTTGGAAGAATATGACAAAAAACACCGTGAACAGATATTTCAGTTACTTGCCGACAATAAAGTCATTACAGCTAAGGATAAGTTTAGAGCAGCAATGATTTTACAACATACTGCTGCTAAATTTTGTGCGGGTGAATTAACGAGCATAAGCCCCGAAAATTTTCTATTGGCATACAAACTATCAACCACTGCTCTTTCAATGCTTGAAAAGGAAAATGATACTATAACACTTAAAAAAGGACACGCACAAAAAATGATAGCTTTAAATTATGATAGGTATCTATTATACAGTTTTGGGTATCAAAAGTTTGGAACTCAATTTGTTTTTGACGATAAGACTGAAGAAATGTTATTAGCACCAATAGATACAACTTTATCAAGTGATGCAGAAAGGGCTAAATACTTTGTAGAACCAATAAACACACTATTGAAAAAATATAGAATGAAACCAATGCCGAACCGCTAATTATGTATTTATATTAGATTTAACTAAAGAAGGTTTTCAACTTCAAGTTTTGCAAAAAAATCGGACATTGTTCATTTCTTAACTTAAGTGAACGAGTTGTAGCTTATTACCAATCTACTTTTGCAGTATCGTTTAATATTAATTGAAGAAGATATGCAAAAGAAAATTTTATGGATTGGACTTGTCTTTGTATTGGCAAGCAATTTACAAGTAAAAGCACAATATGCCAAACAAGACACTACTTACAAAAAGTGGTTTATTGGCACTTCGCTATTTGTTATAATGGGTAATTTTGACAGAGAAAACCCACCCAATTTTGCTCAACTTGATATAGGTTATCGGGTTACAGGAAAAGATATAATAAGACTATCTCCAAAAACTTGGAAATATGCTTGGCCGAATGGTATTCATCCATTTCTAAATAAAGCCTACAAAAAACCTGAGGAAAAATTTCCGGGGTACGTGCGTGAAATAGGTATAACAGCATCTTACCAGCGGTTTTTATGGAAAGGTTTGTATGCACAATTGGACGTTATGCCCACTTGTCAAATTTTTGCGAATGATAATGGAAATAAAATAAAAGACGGTTTTCAGATCTTCAATTCATACCGTTTTGGTTATCACATAAAACTTTTCAAGGATAAATTTTTCTTCCAACCTTCAATATGTGTGACACATCGTGCCTATCATACAGAATTACCTGATGGGTTTAAACAGTTGGACGATAAGTGGTCAAAATTTATCTTTCCAGAACCCGGCCTTAATATCGGATTTAATTTTTAATGAAAAACTTACAATTACACAAACATATAATTTATGAATATAAAACAATATAAATTTGAAGACATTAAAGTAAACATAAAAGTAAAACTGGCCACGATATGGACAAGTTTAATGTGTATCATTATCTACCTTGATTATTTTCACTTATACATGCCCAATTCACTGAATGATATGATAGCAGGAAAGGTTCATGTATTTGATGTTACGCAAGGATTTTTATTGGCGGCACTCGCTGTAATAGCAATTCCAGCACTATTTATTTTTCTTTCGGTTGTCCTGCAAGCTAAAGTGAATCGCTGCGCAAATATTATTGCTGCTTCTATTAATATACCCTTAATATTGTATAATCTAGACGGTGTGGCTTGGGTTCACATGGTGGTAGGCGCAATAATACAAGTTATTCTGCTTGTTCTTATTATTTATTATGCATGGAAATGGCCTCGTATTGATATACAAAAACAATAATATGAACCTAAAAAAAATACATTACATCTCTGGGCTAACAATTACAGTTTTTGTAAGCTTACATTTATTCAATCATATTTACAGCATTTTTGGTGTAGGTAAGCATATTGAACTAATGACAAATCTACGGCAGTTTTATCGAAATATCATTGCAGAAACAATTTTAATACTTGCTGTTTTTGTTCAGATAATTTCAGGACTTAGGCTGTTTTTTATGAACAGAAATAAAGTAATTACCTCTTTTGACAAATTGCAAATTTGGACTGGACTATATTTAGCAGTTTTCTTTATAATTCATTTGGTGGCTGTTTTAGTTGGGAGAACTTTTTTGAATCTTGACACAAACTTTTATTTTGGTGTAGCAGGATTGAATAATTTTCCAACAAACTTGTTTTTTATACCTTACTATGCTTTGGCAATTATTTCATTTTTTGGTCACATAGCTGCAATTCATAATAAAAAAATGAAACAAAATATTTTAGGATTAACACCTAATGTGCAATCAAAAATTATTTTAACTTTTGGGGTTTGTCTAACAATTGCAATCTTCTGCGGTCTGACAAATCGTTTTCAGGGTGTTGAAATTCCTAAAGAATATAATGTACTAATCGGAAAATAATAAAAAGTAGAATGAATAATCATAGGAAATATATATCCCTGACGAATGAAGAACACCAGCCACCAACACACGGTTTGCCCTATTTGGGTTGCAGTACAAGCATTTGCAAAATCGGCAGACAATTTTTCTATTTTTCTTTGCAAATACCTAGCAATATCGTATCCTTAAACTAACATTTCGGTAGACGTTGTTTCAAACTCCAAACAAGACAAACCGCAAAAACCTCATATCCTACTCTGATACGTAAACAACTCGTAATACCTTCCTTTTGAAGCAATTAGTTCGTCGTGTTTTCCACGTTCTACAATATTTCCTTCTTCGATGACCAAAATTTGATCTGCTTGTTGGATGGTACTCAAACGGTGAGCAATTACAAAAGTAGTTCTGTCTTTCATCAAAACTTGTAAACTTTTTTGGATGAAAGATTCACTTTCGGTATCTAGGTTAGAAGTTGCTTCATCTAAAATGATGACTTTTGGATCTGCCAACAAGGCACGTGCAATAGAAATTCGCTGACGTTGTCCACCAGAAAGTTTCACACCACGTTCTCCAATTACAGTGTCTAAACCTAATTCAAAGCGATCGGTGAATTCGTTAACGTAAGCTCCTTCGACAGCTTTACGCAATTCCTCTTCCGTTGCATTTGGTCTTGGAAATAAAATATTTTCACGAATGGTTCCTTCGTAAAGGAAATCATCTTGCAAAACAACCCCCAAATGTTGTCTGTAAGAGCTTAAATTGATTTTGCTAAGGTCTTTGTCATCTAGGGTGATTTTTCCCGCTACAGGGTTTAAAAAGGTAGCTGCAAGTCCAGCGATAGTCGATTTCCCAGAACCAGAAGAACCAACTAAGGCCGTAACACTTCCTGCTGGTGCAGAAAATGTAATGTTGTGCAAAACTTCTTTGTTTTCTTCATAGGCAAAAGAAACATCATCAAAAACGATATTTCCTTTGATGTCAGTGACCATTTCCGTGCGAATTTCTGGATTATTTTCCTCCGTCATGTTCATCAATTCTTGCGTACGATCCAATCCTGCCATCGCTTCTGTCAATTGACTTCCGATATTACTCATTTGTACAATTGGCGCAACCATAAAACCAAGTAAAACTGTAAACTGAACAAATTCACCGTTTGTCATCGTGTGATTCATCATAAAATAACCACCAATTCCCATAATTCCTGTTGAAGCCAAACCTAACAAAAAAGTTGAAGCGCTGGTAATCAAGGAAGTAGAGGTTAAACTTTTCTTAACGTTTTGAAATAAACGCTCTACCCCACTCTCAAAAACTTTATTTTCCTGATTTTCAGCATTAAAACCTTTGATAACACGAATTCCATTCATAGTTTCTGTTAAACGACCTGTTACTTCAGCATTTATTACGCCTCTAGTTCTAAAGATAGGACGAATGTATGCAAAAGCTTTTAAGGCAATAAAGGCAAAAATCAAAACAGGAACTAATACAAAAACAGTCATTAAAGCATTGATTTTCAACAACAAAACCAAAGAAACAACAGCCGTAATCGTACCTCCTATCAATTGTACCAAACCTGTTCCGATGATATTTCTGACACCTTCCACATCTGTCATGACACGAGAAACCAAAGCTCCAGATTTATTGTTATCGAAAAAACCAATTGGTAAGGTCAATAATTTTCGCTGCACTTTCGTTCTCAATTGAGAAATCAACAATTGCGCTTCAACACTCAATAATTTTGTCAAAATATAAGATGTTAGGGCTTGAATGAAAATTGCTCCACAAACCAATAACAACAAAATCTTCATCGACGCGAAATCTGATTCTGGTACAATTTTATCGATCAACACTTGCGTTGACATTGGTAAGACAAATCCTGCCGCACTTCGAATTAAAATCAAAAGTAAACCGATTCCGATAATTTTTTTTCTTGGCCAAATAAATTCTTTAAAGGCCCAAGCCCATGAAATGTTGTTATTCTTTTTTCCCATAAAATATTTTTTGACTAAAATTAGACCAAAACTATTTATATGACAAATAGACAGAAAAAAAGTTCTTACCCTTCATTTCGACATTTCGACAAGCTCAATGTCCAAAGGCATAAGATTTAAATTTTTAATCACTTGCAAATTTCTAATACCTGCTTCTTAGAAATTCTTATGCTTAATTATAAATAATTGAATAGATCTCCCCGGACACTGAGCTTGTCGAAGTGTGAGGGGCGGTCACTTAGACAGGCTCAGTGTCCACCATCCAAATTTAAACATTAATAGTTGTTTTTGTTAAAAATTTCACTTGTTCTCTTAAACTTTCAGCATATAGGCAATATGATTTCAAAGCTGAAGCTCAGAAAGGCGCTTAAATTAAAAATTTAGGCCAAATTTGACCAAAAAAGAAGAAATTATCAACTAATAAATTAGTTTTTACGTAAAATATAGATTTGAGAGGAATAACCACCCTTGGAAGATTTCAAATTAGACATCCAACCATTCCAGAAAGCTTTAACGATAGAACCTCCTTTATATTTTTCAGAAAGCATCGAAACATAGTACGAATCAAATTTCATTGGTTTGACAGCTTCCTGTTTCAAACCAAATTGAGATGCCAAATTTTGAATATCCGTTTTCCTAAAATGATACAAGTGTCTTGGTACATCATAAGCTGCCCAATATTCCTTATACAAATTTGCATCATACGATTCCAAGTTCGGAACAGCAATAATTAAAAAGCCACCTTTTTTGAGAACATTAACAATTTGCTGAAAATCTTCCTTCAAATTATAAACATGCTCCAACACATGCCACATGGTAATAAAATCTTTTGATTCATTTTGCAATTCATATAAATGTGCCAAAGGAAACAAATCAACTTTAAAATTAGTTTTAGCAAAATTGACTGCGTCTTGATCAGGCTCTAAACCTTCAACTACAAAACCCGTTTCTTTAGCTTGATTTAAAAAGTGACCAGTTCCCGAACCAATATCCAAGAGTTCTTTTCCTGAAGACAAAGATTTCAAAAGTGATACCTTTTTCTTTAAGGTGTGATTACGAACTAGATTATATAAAGAATTAATGATTCCTTTTTTACTCGAAGAATGGGAAACGTAATCTTCACTTTTATAATATTCACCAATATTAGCTATACTTGGAATAGGATTGGTAAAATGAAAGCCACAAGCTGTACACTTTACAATCTTAAAATCTTCTTTCGTAATCATGTGATCTTTCACATCCATAAATGGAGCAAAAGTATGAGAATCACAAATTGGGCAGTTTGTTTTGTTTAATTGTTCCACGTGAAACTATCTTCCTAAATAAATTAATAAAACTGAAATATCACTTGGAGATATTCCACTAATTCTAGATGCTTGACCAATAGTTGTTGGTTGTATTGCCGTCAATTTTTGTCTAGCCTCAATACTTAAACTTGATAATTGATGAAAATTAACATCAGAAGGAATTTTCAATTCATCCATTCGATTAATTTTCAATGCCATTTCATGTTCACGAGCAATATATCCTTCATATTTAACCAAAATTTCAGTCTGCTGAGGAATATCAACATGAATATTAGAATAATCATCAACTAAGGTTTTAATTTTATCACTCATCTCGACCAAATGTTCCATCTGAACTTGAGGGCGAGATAAAACATTCGTAAACTTAATTTGCTGATTCAATAAACTTGAATCTAAACGTTCTAAAACAGGATTAGCCTCTTCAGGAGTAACACCAATGTTTTTTAAATCAGTTAAAAAATCATGAACACCTTTTTGCTTAGCCAAAACACGATTTAGAGCTAAATCATCTTGCATTCCAATTTTATGAGCCAAAGGTGTTAAACGTAAATCCGCATTATCTTGTCTCAACAAAATTCTAAATTCAGCACGAGAAGTAAACATACGATATGGCTCTTCAGTTCCTTTCGTAATTAAGTCATCAATCAACACACCAATATAGGCTTCACTACGAGATAGAATGAATGGATCTTGTTCATTGATTTTCAAATGAGCATTGATTCCAGCCATCAAACCTTGACAAGCAGCTTCTTCGTAACCAGTTGTACCATTAATTTGTCCCGCAAAATATAAATTCTCAATATTTTTAGTTTCCAAGGTATGTTTCAACTGAGTAGGAGGGAAGTAATCATACTCAATCGCATAACCTGGACGAAACATTTTTGCATTTTCAAAACCAGCAATAGAATGCATAGCTTTCAACTGAACATCTTCTGGTAAAGAAGTAGAAAAACCATTCACATAAATCTCAATTGTATTCCAACCTTCTGGTTCAACAAAAAGCTGATGGCGATCACGCTCTGCGAAACGATTAATTTTATCTTCAATACTTGGACAATATCTTGGACCCGTACTTTGAATGGCACCATTAAACATAGGTGAACGATCAAAACCAGTACGCAACAAATCATGCGTTTCCAAATTCGTATAGGTAACATGGCAAGGACGTTGCACAGCCAAAGCTTTCGTATCTCCGTAGGAAAACTTCGAAGGATTCTCATCACCTTGTTGCACCTCCATTTTAGAATAATCCAAAGATCGACCATCAACTCGGGGAGGAGTACCAGTTTTCATTCTACCTGCTTCAAATCCTAAAGCAATCAATTCCTCCGTAATACCATACGAAGCCTTTTCAGCAGCTCGTCCACCACCAAATTGTTTTTCACCCAAATGAATCAAACCATTTAAAAAAGTACCATTTGTCAAAACAACAGACTTAGCATACACATTGATACCCAATCCAGTTTTAACACCAATAACTTTATCACCCTCAACCAACAAACCAGTTGTCATATCTTGCCAAAAATCAACATTCGGATTTCTTTCCAACAACAATCGCCATTCTTCAGCAAACTTCATTCTGTCATTTTGTGTACGTGGAGACCACATTGCAGGACCTTTCGACATATTCAACATTCGAAATTGAATGGCACTCAAATCACTCACAATTCCAGAACCACCACCAAGCGCATCAATTTCTCGCACAATCTGACCTTTTGCAACACCACCCATAGCAGGATTACAACTCATTTGCGCAATAGTATTCATATTCATTGTAATCAGCAAAACAGAACTACCCATTTTAGCCGCAGCATTGGCAGCTTCACAACCAGCGTGGCCAGCACCAACAACAATTACATCGTATTGTTTTAACATAATAAATTTAAATGTTTCACGTGGAACAAAATTAAGAAGAGTAGGGAAGGTGTCTAAGATGTTTCACGTGGAACAACTTAAGTCAAATTAAATTTATTTAAGTAAAAATTTTCTTTAGAAGTCATTAACTCTTTGTCAGCTTTTGTTTTATCCTTGAAGCCACACAAATGCAAAACACCATGAAAACAAACACGATAAAATTCAACTAAAGACTCTACCTTATTCGTAGAAGCATTTTCACAAATTCGATCAATACTAATCATTAAATCACCAGAAATTAACAAACCTACAGAATAATCAAACGTGATAATATCAGTATAAAAATCATGTTTTAAATACTCATTATTTACATTCAACAAATATTCATCTGAACATAAAACGATAGAAATATCACCACATTTTTTACCTTCAGAAATAACAAGATCTTTCAAATAGGACTTAAGAAGAGCTTTTTTAAATGAAAACTTTCGGTCTTCAACAACAAAATTAATCATGATTAAAGAAGATGTGAATTACATTTCCTGGTTCATCAAAAGACATTTCGTCCGACAAATTCTTAATTAAAAAGATTCCACGACCATTCTCTTTTTCGATATTTTCTGGAGCTGTAGGATCAGGTAAATTATGAAAATCAAAACCAACACCTTCATCCATCACAGAAAAACAAATTTGATTAGCAGTCTCCAACACATCAACCTTTACCTTCTTATCGTTGGCAAAACAATTCCCATGAATTATAGCATTATTGACAGCCTCAGTTACAGCAATTAAAACATTACCATACACATCTTCATCTAATCCTTTTGATTCACAAACCTTGTCGATGAACTGCTCCACAAGTCCTAAATTTTTTAATTCAGAAGGAATTTCTATTTGATCTATTAACGTAAAATCTGAAATCATTTAACCAAAATTTATTCAATTAACAGAATTGAAATATTCATTTGCCTTGTCTTTATAATACTTTTTAAAGACTGGATCAACTGAACGTAACAATTCAATTTGTCTTAGTTTTTGGTTGTTATACTCATCAATTCGTTTTTGGTTACTTAAAAACACATTTTTTCCAACTTTAGATTCCCTTTTTTCTTCAAACCCTCGTTCCATCAAGGCTTTTTCAGATTCCAATAAACGCGTTAAAATATCCTTCTGACGCTTAATCATCTCGTTATTGAACTTCTTATTGATTAAATCCTTTTCTTGTTGTTCTAGGTCCTTAATAAGCGGATTAAGCTTATTTCCATTGCCAGAGCCATCTTTATTCATTTCATTACGCATCTGCTCCAAACGCTGACGAATAGCTGTCTGTTGCGCAGCCATTTTAGCAATTTCTTTGTTACCTAGGCCCATCATACCTTGACCTTCTTTCTCACCCGGTTTAGTACCACCAGGATTAGGTCCCTTCTGCATTTTTTCCAACTGTTTCTTCAACATCTCTTTCATGTCATCACCAGATTCACCATCACTCGGTTTTTTACCCTTACCACCAGGGTTATTACAACTTCCCGAACCAGGTTTTTGATTCTCCTGCGATTCTTTTTGCATTTGTTGCAACGACTCATTTAACATTAAAGCAAGGTTATTATAACCAGTCATAACAAACTGCAAATTTCCTTGTAAATCACGTCTACGATGTTCATCAATATTTTCTAAACCGTACTTAAAATTTAAGTTAATATCGTTCAATTCCTTGGTAATAAATGAAGCTATTTTAGGTTGACGCATGGCAATTGCATTCAAACTATCCTCAACAATTTTCGTGTCATCCACAATCCTTCTTTGGTTCTTTCCTAAACGTTTATAGAATGGATCTTTATCTTTTACCACAACGAACTTATTCAAAACATCTTCCTGACTAAAAGATAAAGTCATCAAACTCTCTAAAATATTACGAAGCGCATTCATGTCTTCTTCGTCTTGTTGCTTGTTAGACTCTTGTTGCATTTGTTCCAATTCATTTGCAACTTGCTCCATCATTTCAGCAGATTTCTTTTGATTCTGAGATGCTTTTTTCTCTTTAGAATTCTTTAAATTCTCTTTGGCTTCCTTTTGTTCTTCAGAAATTTCCTTTTTCAATTCCTCTTGATCACCTAAATTTAATGGCTTCTTGAGTTCTTCATTTAACTTCTTAAGCTCATTCAAATCTTCCTTAATCTCATCAAATTTCTTGTTAATTTCATCTTGCTTCTTATCAGCATTCTCATTTGAAATTTGTTCTTTCTCAACTTGCTCTTTTAATTTTTCTTGTTCCTTCGCAAGCTCTTTTAACTCCTTTGTAGCGTCATCAATCTTCTCATTTACTTGCATTTTCTTCAACATCTCAAGACTTCGGTCCAATTGCTTATTCATGTCCTCAGACTTCATATCTAACTTATCTAAGTTCTTTTCTAAAGCATTTTTATCTTGCTTTTGCATCATCTCTTCCAACTTATTGAGAAGATCTCGCAACTCATCGTCCATCACTTCCTCTAATAAATCTTGCAACAATTCTTGCTTCTCAAGCAATTCTTTATCCATCTCAGAAAGCTGATTTTTCTCTAATAAACTCTCCTGCATTTGCATTTGCAATTGCTGCAATTCTTGTTCTAAAGATTGACGCTCTTCCTGTAAATTTTTAATTTGACTTTGCTGATTCCAGTCTGAAGACTTAGTATTTAAAACATCCTTTTTTAACTTATCAATATCTTTTTTGAAGTCTTGTGTCTTCTTTAAAAGATCATTTAACTGCATTTGAGCGTCCGTATTTGCTTCATCACGCTTCTCGTTAAGTTCATCCAAAGAAGGTAACTCATAGGTAAAAACACGTGACTTTACAGCTTTAGGACCATGCACACCATCGTTGTCTTTCACAACAAAATAATACTCAATCTTATCATCAACACTTAACTGTTCTCTTCTAAAATCAACAGCATGACGAAAGGGCATTGAAGAACCTGAAGGGTTTAAAACAATAACACGTTGCTCCTTATCCTTCCCATTTTTTGACGTAATTTTATAAACAAAAGTTAAGGAAGTTAAACCATAATCATCGGAAATTTGCCCCGTAAAAAAACGTAAGGCGTCGGAAATAGAATCCTTTTCTTCCTGCACATCGATACCAGGAAATTGATCAGGAATCACATTAATTCCATAGGAAAGGGAATCCTTAAACTTTTGATTTTTGTTAAACAAATAAATTTTCATTGGAGTAGATTCCAAGAATTTTTTTGAATAATTGAATCCCTCTCCAGAAAAAGATTTGGTCTCATCCGCCCAAGAAAGAATTGTTTTATCCGTGTTTTTTGAAGCAATGCTCCACGTAACTTTTGTACCAACAGGAATTTCCAAATCACCCGCATTGGAGATAATTTCATCTTTCTTTCCTAAATACTCAGGATAATCTAAACTAGCCTGAAACTTTCCAATAGCCGTTTTCGGAATTACTTCCAGACTATATCTTTTTGATTCAAAACCATTCGCTTCAAAATAGAAAGAAGTATTTTCTTTTAACCTTTTTAAAACAAAAAATGAAGAAATCTTCGTCTGTTTATTCATCAAAAATTTACCGTTCGTCGACACCAAATAAACCTTTTCAGGAATATCATTACCTAACAATTTTAATTCAACGGGATAATCTTCTCCCTCTTGAATTGGAATTAAATCAGAAGACAATTCAAACTTAAAAGGAGCTTCTGGTTTAAATTCTTTGTTATAATTTACTACACGTTTAGTTCCTTCAGAAATGAAACTTGGCGAAAAAATACCAATACCTAAAAACAATAACAAAACAGGTAAAACATATTTGGCATAAACCATATTCTTTCTAAAATCAATTCCATTAACAAAAGGAATAGCAGAAATAGATTTTGAGCGCTGATTCACACTTGCACGGATCAACTCAAAATTAGCATCGTTATTTGCTAAAGCATCATTCAATTGCAAGGTGTTCAATAAACGGTCAGAAATCTCAGGAAAAAAAGTTCCAATGATTTTAGCAGCCTGATAACGGTTAATAAGTTTACCTAAAGAAAATAATTTAGATATTGGATAGATTAAATATTTCGCGGAAATAAATCCAAATACTGCCAAAAAAGAGTAAAATAAAGTGGCTCTTACACCACCAGAAAAGCGACCGAAATATTCCAAGGAAATAGTCAACAAAAAAGATACTAAGGCAAAACCCGTAAAAAATATGAGTCCCTTAAGCATTTCATTTTTGTAATATTTACGAATGAAAGCATCAATTTGTTGAATCAAATTATCGTAAGCGTTCATATAAATGTTGTTTTAACCTACTAAAGTACAACTATGCAACGGAAAAGTTTACAATAAATTACAAAAAAAAAGTTAAAAGCCTTTGAATTGACTTATTTGGAATAAATTTGCAGAAAAATAAAACAAATGTCAGACAAGCCAATTCGCGTAAGATTTGCACCATCACCAACAGGACCATTACAC
>JBKCGI010000088.1:0-90138 GCA_046303515.1 Flavobacteriia bacterium
CTCAATTTTATAGGTTTTATTTCCAAAGAAGGAGAAGATTTGAAGGAAAATAAGTATAACACCTTGATTTTTGCTCAAATTTTAGGAGTTATTTTTTCTTTGCTTTTACTAATCTGGACATTTAACATGAAATGGTCTGAGGTTTTTGTACTTATTTTTGCGGGAACAGCTGGGATTTTTTGGTTATTTCGAATTATTAGAGGATTTTTGTTTTCAATTCAAAAAGGAATAGCATGGTATTATTTATTTTTGTACTTTTGCACCCTCGAAATTTTACCCTTAATACTAATTTATAGTGTTTATAATAGTAAAATTGAGAGTGTTTTGAAGTTTTTATAATTTAATATTGTAACATTTTGAGTATTAAAACTATTTTGGTTTCGCAACCTAAGCCAGAGGGAGATAAGTCTCCATATTTTGATTTAGCTGAAAAATACAAGTTAAAAATTGATTTTAGACCTTTTATACATGTAGAAGGTATTAGTGCCCAAGAATTTAGAACGCAGCGTGTAAATATCGCTGAGCATACTGCTATTATATTGACTTCTAAAAATGCAGTCGATCATTTTTTTAGAATCGCAGAGGAAGTAAGATTTAATGTGCCTGATGATATGAAATATTTCTGTATTAGTGAGGCAGTCGCTTTGTATTTGCAGAAATATGTGATGTATCGTAAACGTAAAATATTTTTCGGAAAACAAACCATTGAAGAATTGGTTGAAACGATGAAAAAACACAAGAACGAAAAATATTTATTGCCTTGTACTGATATTTTAAGAGATAAGATTCCAGAAACTCTTGAGAAGTTTAAAATTAACTTTACAAAAGCAATGTTATATCGCACAGTTGCCTCAGATTTGAGTGATTTGGAAGATGTATACTACGACATGCTTGTTTTCTTTAGCCCTGGAGGAATTGAATCATTGTTTAAAAATTTCCCAGATTTCAAACAGAACAAAACTTTAATTGCCGCATTTGGTCCTACAACAGCTAATGCAGTAATGAAAAATAACTTACGTTTAGACTTAAATGCGCCACAGCCAAATGCTCCGTCAATGACTGCTGCCATTGAAAACTTTGTGAAAGAATCACTTAAAAAGTCTAAATCAAAATAAATTATAAGCGTATCATTTGGTACGCTTTTCTTTTTTCATTTTCGTATTTATTTTTTTTTTAACTTTACGCAACTAATTTAGTTTAAAAATGGCTATATCTAATAATTCTAAGGGATTCAATTTTTCAGACTTAGGACATAAAAGAATGACTTATGCCTTGTGGGCGTTTGGTATGTTTCCTTTATTTTTCGTAAGTTGCTTGTTGCTTTTCCAATCTGAAGATGATTTACCACCAGTATCCATGTTGGATAATCCACCTGAATTGCAAGCATCTGTGGTGATTTCTGATGATGGAGTTACGGAACTTGGTCGTTACTGGAAAATTAACAGAACAAGTGTAGATTATAAGTCAATTTCACCATTTTTGACAGATGCTTTGATTTCTACAGAAGACGAGCGTTTTCATAAACATTCGGGCTTTGATGTTCGCGCAATTATGAGGGCTATTTTTAGTTTTGGAGGAGCTGGAGGAGCTTCAACAATTACGCAACAATTAGCTAAGCAACTCTTTACACTGCAAACTCGTGAAAAAGAAGCAATCGCTAGAGCAAATGGCGAAACAATTGAAAGTTCAGGAAAAATAGGTAGATTGTTTTCACGTGTGGGTGAAAAAGCAAGAGAAAATATCATTGCAACGCGTCTAGAATCTCGTTTTACAAAAGAAGAGATTATAACAATGTATTTGAATCAATTTGATTTTTTATACAATGCAGTAGGAATTGCAAATGCTTCTAAGGTATATTACAACAAAACTCCAAAGCAGTTAACTAAAGACGAGGCAGCGATGCTAATTGGGATGTGTAAAAACCCTTCTTTGTACAATCCTTATAGTTTCACAAAGAAAGATTATCGTTCATCTCTTGCTTCAAAAAAAGGAGTTGACCCAAGTGCAATTACGGCTCAGGAGGTTCGCGATGCAAGAGCAGAAGACAGCACAAGAGCTTTGATGCGCAGAAATCAAGTTTTATTTCAATGGTTAAAAAATAGTAATGATGGAAACGAAGCTTTGCGTATTAAGTTAACTCAAGCGGAATACGATGCTCTAAAAAACAAACCAATCGTTACAAATTATCAAGTTGTAGACCATAAAAAAGGAAATGCTCCATACTTCCGAGAATCTTTAAGAGGAGAAATAACAAAGTTATTTGCTGAGAAAAATCCTGATGGAACTTTAAAATACAAGCGTGAAGATGGCGCACCTTGGGATATTTACAGAGATGGTTTGAAAATTTACACAACCATAAATGCTGATATGCAGCATCATGCAGAAGAAGCAATGGTTGAACATTTAAAAGATTTACAACGTAAATTTGATAGAAACAATCGTGGATTGAAAAATTATCCTTTCTCTAGTTCTTTGACTGATGCTGAAGTGGAACAAGCGATGACAAGCGCAATGCATCGTTCAGACAGATACAAGAATTTGATTAAAAATGGATTGTCAGAAAGCGAAATTCGCAGAAATTTCAATGAAAAAACGCCGATGCGAATTTTCTCCTGGAAGGCTGATGAAGAGGAAAATTACGAAGTGGATACCTTAATGACTCCATTCGATTCCATTAAACATTATAAATCATTTTTGCAGGCAGGTTTATTATCAATTGAACCTGAAACTGGATTTATCAAAGCGTGGGTTGGTGGAGCAAATATTGACCATTTTGCTTACGATCATGTGCGTTTAGGAAAAAGACAAGTTGGTTCAACTATTAAACCATTCGTTTATGGTGCAGGAATTGCCATGGGAGTGGTTAAACCAGGTTTGGTTATCCCGCATATCAGTTATTGTGTAGATTTATTTGACCCAAGCGGAAACCCTGATGGGCAATGGTGTCCTAAAAATTCCATGAAATCTGGTAAAGGCGGAATGATTTCTATTAAGAAAGGTTTGGCAATGTCTTCTAACCCAATTGCGGTTTATGTGATGAAACAAATGGGACATCGTGCTGGACCTGAAACTGTTGCAAAGATTTTACGCAGCATGGATATTGAATTGCGTCCAGAAGATATCGTTCCGGCTATGTGTTTAGGTTCAATGGATTTATCATTATATGAATTGGTTGCAGCTCAAGCTACTTTTGCAAATAATGGAATTTTTAATCGTCCTAATGCCATTTTAAGAATTGAGGATCGTAATGGAAATGTAATTTACAATGCGAAGTCTTATTCGAAAGAAGTAATGAATGAGCAAGTTTCGTTTTCTGTCCTAAAAATGATGAAAGGTGTTATCGAGGGTGGAACTGGAAGTAGCTTGAGATATTCCTCAGCTTGGGGTGGAATAAAATATCCAACGGCAGCAAAAACTGGAACAACACAAAACAATTCAGATGGTTGGTTTATTGGAATGACTCCAGATTTAGCAACAGGAGTTTGGGTTGGAGCGGAAGATAGAGGTGTACGCTTTAGATCAACTGATGAAGGACAAGGAGCTCGAACAGCAATGCCGATTTATGGATATTTTATGAACGCGGTATACAAGGATCCAAAAATTGGTATTTCAACGGTAGATTTTAAAGCACCAAAAGGATTCGATGAAAGTACATTTAATTTAACAGGTCAAGAGTATTCTGTTGAAGACAGCACCGAGGAGCCAGAAGGAGAAGGTACTGAAGATGTTATATTATAAGAAAAGGAAAGTTTGATGAATAAGCAAGTTAAAAACGTTGAAGAAGCTTTAATTGGAATTGAAGACGGAATGACAATCATGTTGGGTGGTTTTGGTTTATGTGGAATTCCTGAAAACTCGATCAATCAATTGGTAAAAATGGGAGTTAAAAATTTGACTTGCATTTCAAATAATGCTGGAGTTGATGATTTTGGATTAGGATTATTATTGCAAACAAAACAAATCAAAAAAATGATTAGTTCATACGTTGGTGAAAATGATGAATTTGAACGTCAAATGCTTTCTGGTGAATTAGAAGTAGATTTAATACCTCAAGGTTCATTGGCTGAAAGATGTCGTGCTGGTGGAGCTGGAATTCCTGCTTTCTTTACACCTGCAGGTTACGGAACTGAAGTTGCGGAAGGAAAAGAAGTTCGAATTTTTAATGGGAAACCGCATATTTTGGAATCAGCTTTGACTGCTGATTTTGCAATTGTAAAAGCTTGGAAAGGAGATACGGAAGGTAATTTAGTTTTTAAAGCAACTGCGCGTAATTTCAACCCAATGATGGCAATGGCAGGTAAGATTACGATTGCGGAAGTGGAAGAATTAGTTCCAGCTGGTGAATTAGATCCAAATTATATACATACTCCTGGTATTTTTGTACAACGTATTTTTCAAGGTGAGAAATTTGAAAAAAGAATTGAGCAAAGAACAGTGAGAAAAAGAGATTAAAAAATCGTTATAGAAAATTAAAAAAGCGCTTGAATTTTTAAAATTCAAGCGCTTTTTTTATAGTAATAGTTTTTCTTTATCTTAACATATTTACATGTCCCACAATTGATTGCTTTTCAGCATTCATTGAAAGTCCAAATGTAATTTTCCAAGTGTAAGTTCCCTGTTCAACTAGACCAAGATTTTTGTAAGTTCCATCCCAACCAACTCTGTAGTCAAGTGATTCAAAGATACGTTCACCCCAACGGTCATAGATTTCTAACAAATATTCTTGTGGATCGAAACCAGAAGTGAAAACAGGTAAGAAAACATTATTTCTTTCATCACCATTAGGAGTAAAGCTATTAGGAACGTAGTAAATTAAGGTTTCAGGAACGTTTACTATCATAGTAGCTGTGTCTTTACAACCTTCAAAACTTGTTGTGATTAAAGTAATGGTGTATCCTCTAACTTCTTGAGAATAAATATGTGTTGGTTCTGTTTCAGTTGAATTAAAACCATCACCAAAAGTCCAATCGTATGATATTGCATTAGTTGATAAATCAATAGTTCTAACGATAGGATTAATTGGGTCTAAAACGTTACTTTCTACAATGAAATTTGCATCCGGTTTTGCATTTACTACAATTGTTTCAGTATCTGAACCACCACATCCTGCAGTTAAGGTGTATGTGATATCATTCACTCCAATTGAAGCACTAGCAGGATTAAAAGTTCCAAGATTTACGTCTAGAATTCCTGTTCCTGACCATACACCACCAGGTACATCTGCAGAAAGTATTGTAACAGGATCATTTTCACAAAATGGACCAGCAGGATTAATTGACACAATTGTTGGACTATTGATTATAACAGTAGTAGTTGAAGTCGAAGAACAACCGTTTAGTGTTGCAGTCACGGTATAATCTCCAGCATTAGAAGGATTTACAAGTGGCAGACTATTGTTTTGTAATCCAGAAGCGTAATTAGGTCCTACCCATGAGAATATAGCGCCTGCAACATTGTTAACGGATAAGTCTAAGGTTTGACCTTCACAAATTGGTCCGTTGTTGTTGGCAGTTATAGCAGGTAAAGGATTTACTATTAAATCTACTAATGCTGATGTTGTTGGACAAGTATTATTTGTTTCATTAACAATTACTCTAAAAATTAAACCATTTAAACCTGTGTTGTCAGAGATATTTAAAGTAGCAGTTGTAGCTCCTGAAAACACACCAGCATTAATCACATTGTTAAATGTAAGGCCACCATCCGCACTTACTTGCCATTGGTATCCCGAAGCACCAGTAGCTATAACAGAATAAACAGCAGATCTTCCCGCACAAGCACTTTGATCAACTGGTTGCGTTGTAATAATTGGAGCATTACAGTTTTGAGCTGTACAAGAAGCCGTTCCATCTAAATAACATCCAGTTCCGTTACTTGTAACAGTAATGTCCACTATATCATTTGGATTTAAACCGTTTAATGTAAATGAAGTTCCAACTTGGTTACCGCCGCTTTGAGCTGCGTTTCCATTCACAGAATAAGAAATATCGTAATCATTAGCACCGTTTAAAGCAGTCCAATCAAAAGTTACCGAAGAAACAGTTGAGGCTCCACATGTAATCACCGGAGTTTGAATTGCATTAACAGTTAAAGTAGCAGTATTAGAAGTCGTTAGACAAGTACTTTCATTAATCAATAACTGATATTGGTTAGCATCCAAACCTGTATTATCAGAAATTGCTAGTGAAGTAGTTGTAACCCCAGAATATACTCCGCCATCTACCAAATCAGTGAATGTTGCTCCACCATCAGTAGAAATTTGCCATTGGTATTCATTTCCACCATTTTCCGCAACAGTTAAATTAACAGAATTTCCTTCACATTGCGTATCATCAACAGGTTGTGTATTGATAGTTGAAACACTTAAAACGGTTAATGTAGCACTAAGTGAAGTTGTAGGACAAAGGTTGTTCACTTCAGAGATTACCAATTGATATCTGTTGGCATCTAAACCGGTATTATCAGAGATGGAAAGTGTTGTGGTTGTCGCTCCAGAATATACTCCCCCATCAGCTAAATCCGTAAATGTAGCACCACCATCAGTAGAAATCTGCCATTGATAAGCATTTCCACCAGTTTCCGCAACAGTTAAGTTTACAGAATTCCCTTCACATTGTGTATCATCCAAAGGTTGTGTATTGATTGTAGGAGGCACGCAATTAAATGCCACGCAAGAACCTGTTCCATTTGAATAACAGCCTGTTCCGTTAGCAGAAACACTAATATCAACTACATCATTGGCATTTAATCCATTCAGTGTGAATGAATTTCCTGCCTGGTTTCCACCACTTTGTAGCGGATTACCGTTGATTGAGTATGAAATATCGTAATCAGTTGCACCAGCTAAAGCTAGCCAATCAAAGGTAACGGAGCTAGTTGTGGAGGTTCCGCATGTGATTACAGGAGACACAATTGGATTTACAGTTAAAGTTGCAGGATTTGATGTAATTGGGCAGGTATTAGAGGTTTCATTTATTACTAATTGGTACATGTTACCATTTAATCCCGTGTTGTCACTAATAACCAATGTTGTGAAATTTACCCCTGAATAGATGGAGTTATTTGAAAGATTTGAATATGTCGTTCCTCCATCTGTAGAAATTTGCCATTGATATGATGATCCTCCAGTTTCATTTACAATTAAATTAACTGAAATTCCTTGACAATTATTATCATCTACTGGTTGAGTATTGATCACTGGCGGTGTACAAGCTAAGGCAGTACATGTTCCATTTCCGCTGTTGTAACAACCTGTTCCACTAGGTGTTACGGTAACATCAACTTCATCTAAAGCATTTAATCCATTCACAGAATAAGTTGAAGTTGCAACATTGTCATTGATGCTGGATCCGCCATTTATAGTGTAAGTAATATCGTAACTTGTAGTTCCAGCAATATCTTGCCAATCAAATGAAACGGAACTTGTTGTGCTTATTCCACAATTTATAACTGGACTAATGTTTGGATTAATAGTAATATCCATAGTGGTACCAACTGCACACTCTCCAACATTTTGCGTAAAAGTATATGTACTTGTGCCAGAAGGTGTGTTTGTAATTACTGCTGGTGACCATGTACCATTAACACCGTTGTTTGAGACAGCTGGAAGTCCTGGTACTGCTCCATTTTCACAAATTGATGCTATTTGCGTGAAAGTTGGGGTTGTCTTTGGAGTAACAGTTAATGTCAATGCAGGATCTGTTGTTGCTGGACACTGAGGGTCTGCTGCTGTAACTACAAGTTGGTAAATATTACCATTTAAACCTGTAACATCGTTGATTCCCAGGTTATTAGTTGTTACATTGGAATAAACTCCGCCATTCGCTAAATTTGAAAATGTTGTCCCATTATCTGTACTGATTTGCCATTGGAAACTAGTACCACCAGTAACGGTTACATCAAAGTTTGTAGCTAATCCTTCACATACAGTTTGATCTCCAATTGGTTGTACGGTAATTACAGGTGGTACGCAATTGTTTGCCTGACAAGTACCTGTTCCTGCTAAATAACATCCTGTTCCTGTTGGTGTAACAGTAATCGTCACATTATCTAAGGGATTTAGGCCATTTACTGTGTAGTTTGTCGTCGCTTGAGTTCCGCCATTGACACTAGCTCCTCCATTAATCGTATAAGAAATTGTATAATTTGTTGCTCCTGCTAAAGCAACCCAAGTAAATTGAACCGAAGATGTTGTTAATGTTCCACAGTTTACTGTTGGTGTTAAAATTGGGTTTACAACTAAATTCAAAGTAGTTGTTGTACCACATTGCCCAGCATCAGGTGTAAAGGTAAAAGTTTTTGTTCCTGAGGTTGCTGTATTCATGGCAGGACTCCAAGTTCCTGTAATTCCATTTGTAGAAGTCGTTGGTAAAACTGGACCAGCTGCATTTTGACATACTGGCGTCAATGCTGCAAAAGTTGGAGTAATGTTTGCTGGAGCTGTAATAGTGAAACATTCCTGAATAGTATTCGTGCAGTTAGAAGGCACATCTGCTGTAATTACAATTTGATCAATTGCAATTGGTGGATCTTGACTTGAACTTGAATTGTTGATCCATGAAAAGCGAAACATTAAATTAGCTTGATTTGCCCAAGATGGGTCTGTTCTAGAACCTTGAATCCAAGAAGTTTGGTTATTTAATTTGGCTCCAGCTTGGGTCCAAGTTCCTCCTCCGTTTAAACTATATTCTAAAATTGCGTAATCATTTGCATCTCCATCACCCAACCAATAAAAACCAAATACAACATTAGACATTCCAGTAGTATTTATTCCAGTTGTTAAGGTTGCAGTTTGGTTTGAAGCTTGACTTCCATTAAAGTTTGCATTTAAGGGAGGAAAATTTACGGATCCAGCTCCACAAGTAACAGGTGAAGTTGAGGTTGCCATGATGTGTAAATAAGTACTTTGTGGACTTCCAGTTATTGCTCCTGGTTGATTTACTAATGCTGGAACCGAACCAATACCAGCGCATGTTCCACCAATAAAACTATTATTAATGGCCCAAATATTAGTACCATTGGAGTTATTTAAGGTCCAGTTTCCACCACCTCCTTCAAAGGTTTCAGAAAATATGGTTGAGTTTATTGTTGTAGTGTTTGTTCTGGTGATATCCACGCAATAAGTTCCGATTGGAAGATTAGTTAATGCTCTTTCGTCCGTTGCTCCACCAGGTAGGTTTCCAGCTGGTATTGGTGATGTTATTGGACCACTCACCCAATCAAAAGTAGTATTCGCTGATGTAGGGTTTATTGTAATAGTTCCAGTATTTGGTCCTGCACATGTTACGTTAGTAGAAGTTCTAGTGTAGGTTGGTGCCAATGCAGGAGTTACTGTTACCGTTGCATTACCTGAAAATGTTCCAGCACATGAGGAGTTATTAACTGAGGTGATGCTATATGTCTTTGTAGCAGATGGTGTTACGTTGAATGTATAAGGTGACGCATTTATTCCATTTACTGTTACAGGTGTAGAACCATCTGTGTAGGTAACTGACCAAGGAGCTGTACCTGTAAATGCAATACTCAATGTTGTTGAAGAACCACCACATATTGCTGCCGTACCACTCAAACTAGCAGTTACTGTACATGGAGGTGTTGCTGGAATAGCAATATTTCTTACGCAAGATGGGCTATAAGACGAGTTAGTGTTTACTGCTATGTTTGTTGGTCTTCCTGTTACAGTTATAGTATAATTATTACAAAAAAGACTTGTATTATGAAGAGGAAAAATTGAACCCATATTATAGGTAACAACCAAGCCCGAAATACTTCTTGTGTAGTTATCTCCTCCGGATGTTGTTACTGTATTTGGAAGCGCAGAAACTATATTCGTGACAGTTCCACCACTAAATGTAAAGTTAAATTGATCAGGATAAGATTCCATACCTAACATTTCATTACAAACTGTAATAACATATGTATAAGTACCATTACCGTTATCTGTTTCACTAACTAATGATGCGGTAGAGTCATCACAAGCAATTACACTTTTAAATGAAAAAAACAGCGAAAAGACCGCCATTATGAGTCTTAAATTTGTGCTATTTAATTTCTTAAAAATTGTTTTAGACATAATTAATTTGTTTTTGTTTGGTTTATTGACGATTAAAGTTAATATTTGGTAGCCTTCGATTTAAAAATAATATGGCTACAGTTTAAAACCCCCCTAAAATAAAGTCAAAAGTTAAAAAATTGGGGTAAAAAGTTTGTTTTTTGAAAAATTAATTTAATTTTGGTTTTTTAAAAATTTTAAATGCAAAGATAACTTTTTACCACAAAAAATAACATTTCACCTTCAAAACATAGTCTTACTTGCTGATTTTTCACTTAATACGTATTTTGTTTTTCTGATTATTTTTATTGTTATTAAGTTTACATAAAACTTTCAACAAATTTTATTTAAATCTGCTATAATTATGAAATTAAATTTTAAAAGATTTTTACCTTTTTTACTTTTTGTTTTGCCGTTTCATCTTTCTGCGGCTGATTGGTATGTCGACAACAACAGTAATACTGGAGATGTTTACACAATTGGTTCGGCAAATGGAAACGATGGAGCTGGAGGAACAGCTATGGCGCCATTTGCAACTTTAGCGCATGCAATATCTGTTGCCGCAAATGGTGATAACATTTTTGTAGATGCAGGTACCTATGATGAGGACGCTATAACACTAAACAAGGAATTGAATATCCAAGGTGCGGGTTATAGTTTAACTATTTTCGACCATAATTTTGGAGGCACAGCTACGGATTGGTTTATGTATATTATTGCTGATAATGTTACACTAGCTAACATGCAAATTATTGAGTATGACAATAATGGAACGCAACTTTCCGGTCATAGTGGTCAAGCAATTACAATTGAAGGTGCATTAAATGTATTGTTGGAAGATGTGATGCTTAATGGAAACGGCCAATCTGGAGGAAATCCTGCAGTGGTAGTAATGAGTAATTCAACTGTGACTTTACGAGGTGGTGGAAGTTTTTGTAATACATCTGGAACTGCCTATACAGGTGGTGTTGAGGCCTTTGGGACTGGTATAAACTTGTTGATTGAGGATTATATTCTTGGAAATAATTATAAAGATGGTGGATTTGATGGCGGAGGCTTGAGGGTAGAAGGTAATGCTACCACAATTGTAACCGTTAATAATAGCAGAATATCTAATAATATAGCAGTTAATGGTGGTGGAATAGCTATTTACAATGGAATAGTTAGCTTAAATAACTGTATAATTGAAGGTAATGAAATCGGTCAAGCTTCTGACCCAGTGATGGGTGGCGGAATATATGTTTCATGTGGTACCTTAAATTTAACAGACTGTATTATCAGAGATAATATTGAAAATGCTGCTGGAACATTGCGAGGAGGTGGAATTTCTGCCCGTTATAATGGAGCTACTGGAGCTTTTTCGGGAAACAGAACAATTAATATAACTGCCAATACCTGTATTTTTAATAATAATTCTGGTGATAATGGAACAGATATTTATGCAGCTAATGGATTTGGGAATGCTTGTAATTTAACACTAAATGATTGTATTTTTTCAAGTGGAGCAACTAATATAAGAAGTGATGCAACTTCTCCTGCTTCTAGTATAAATGTCACTTATGTTGGTGTTTTGCCTACTTCAGCAGGTTCCAATATAACACTTTCAGCTAGTGCTCTACCTATATTTGATTTGGCAACAGTAACTCCACCAGATTATTCTGGAGCTTGTCCAAATATTATTTTATGTAGTACTCCTGCACCTACTGGTAATGCTGCGCAATCTTTTTGTATTGCAAATAATCCAACATTAGCAAGTATTGTTGTTGTTGGAACTGCAATTCAATGGTATGATGCTCCTGTTGGGGGAAATTTATTACCAAGTAATACCGTTATGGTTGCTGGTGTAACATATTATGCAACACAAACAGCAGGTTTACCCCCTTGTGAGAGTTTATCAAGACTAGCTGTTACCATTAGTAATGAAACAAATGGTTTTGGAGCATTTGCAACAGCAACACAAATAAATGCAAATGGAACAGATGTTATTTATAACACAACTGGTGGAGGCGCTGATTGCATCAATCCAGATTGTTCGGTATTATTAAATGGAACTAATTTTGGTTCATTTGATGCTAATTCAGGTGATCTTGTATTGACAGCTGCTGAATTAAAATCATTTAAAACACTTGGTTTTGTTTGCTCTGCTTCAATGTCTTATAGAGTATATAAATCTGGGGATGCTCCAGGAGCCTTTAATAATATTAATTTACCATTAAACTGTGGTTGTAATGCAGGAACATTTGCAGATGGTTTTGGACCTTGTTCAGCAAATGATCAAAAATGGAATGATTTTGGACTTTCAGTTGATTTGACAAATGGAATTTGTGAAGGAAATTATGTTTTAGAAGTCTTCTATTCGATTGTTGGTTCAGATTGTTTTTCGGATGGAAGTGACTGTTCGGTAACAAAAACCATTGATAATGGTGGTTTATTTTTTGTTTCTAATTTTAGTATTAATGCTACTCCAGCACCAACTGGAAATGCTAATCAAGATTTTTGTACTATTAATAATCCAACTGTAGCTAATTTGGTTGCAACTGGGAGTACTATACAATGGTATGATGCTGCGTCAGGAGGAAATTTATTAGCACCAGGTGATGCGCTTGTTGATGGAAATTATTTTGCAACACAAACACTAAACGGTTGTGAAGGCCCTGCGCTTGCGGTAGCTGTCACTGTTGGTAATCCTGCAGCACCTGTTAGTAATGGTGATATATTTGAATGCGAACAAAATCCAATTCAGACCTTAGACGCAAATGATGCATTAGCAAGTGTTGTTGGTGTTACTTGGTTTGATGCGGCTGTTGCAGGAAACGTAGTTGCATCTCCAACAATTAATTCAATTAGTTCTTCTACATTCTTTGCTGAATTTAATGATGGTTCTTGCCCAAGTGCAATTAGAACTGCTGTTACCTTGACGATTAATGATTCACCATCAGATGCTGTAAGTAATGGTGATCTTATCGAGTGTGAACAAAATCCTATTCAAACTTTAGATGCGAATGATGCATTGGTAAGTAATATTGGTGTTACTTGGTTTGACGCCGCAACGGGAGGAAATACTGTTATTAATCCAACCATAAATACAATTTCATCACTTACTGTTTTTGCCGAGGTTTCAAACGGAACATGTGTAAGTATCAATAGAACACCTGTAGTTTTAACAATTAATGATTCACCTGATTCACCTACAAGTAATGGTGATATTATTGAATGTGAGCAAAATCCTATTCAAACTTTAGACGCTAATAATGCCTTGGTAAGTACAGTCGGAGTAACTTGGTTTAGCGCTGGTTCAGGAGGGGTTATTGTTCCTTCTCCAACCCTAAGTGCACTTGGTTCAGCGACTTATTTTGCAGAGCTTCAGGTTGGTGCTTGTGCCAGTTTAACCCGAACAGCTGTGACATTAACCATAAATGATTCACCTAATGCTCCAATTAGTAATGGTGATTTAGCAGAATGTGAACAAAATCCAATTCAGACTTTAGATGCAAATACTGCATTGGTGAGTACAGTTGGTGTAATATGGTATGATGCAGCATCTGGAGGAAATGTAATTGTAACTCCTACATTAAATACGGTTTCATCTGTAACCTATCATGCTGAATTTTTTGATGGAACCTGTGCTAGTATCGATAGAACCCCTGTAGTTCTGACGATTAACGATTCTCCAAATCCACCAACAAGTAATGGCGATTTGTCAGAATGTCCGCAATCTCCTCTGCAAACACTTGATGCAAATGATGCATTGGTAAGTACTCTTGGAGTTACATGGTATGACGCAGCATCTGGAGGAAATGTAGTTGCAACTCCAACTTTAAATTCAGAAAGCACAATTACCTATTTTGCCGAGTTTACCGATGGAACGTGCACAAGTTTAACACGATCTCAAGTTATTTTAACTATTGCGCCGATTTTACCTCCTCCTTTTAGTAATGGTGATATTATTGAATGTGAGCAAAATCCAATTCAAACATTGGATGCTAATAATGCATTAAATGGATCTTTAGGAGTAACTTGGTACGATGCTGCCTCTGGTGGAAATGTAGTTGCGAGTCCAACTTTAAATGTTTTTGGGACTGTAACTTATCACGCTGAATTTTCAGACGGAACATGTACAAGTGTTGTGCGTACTCCAGTTGTTTTGACGCTTAATGATTCACCAAATGCACCTACAAATAACGGAGATATTACAGCATGTGAGCAAAATCCTATTCAAACATTGGATGCAAATAATGCACTATCTAGTTCAGTTGGAGTAACTTGGTTTGATGCAGCAACAGCAGGCAACACAGTACTTAACCCAACTTTAAATGCAATTGGAAATACAACCTATTTTGCTGAATTTAATGATGGAACTTGTTCTAGCTTAACAAGAACGTCGGTAGTTTTGACTATAAACGATTCACCAAATCCACCAACGAGTAGTGGAGATATTGCAGAGTGTGAGCAAAATCCAATTCAAACTTTGGATGCAAATGATGCCTTGACAAGTTCGCTGGGAGTAACTTGGTTTGATGCTGCAAGTGCTGGCAACACAGTACTTAACCCAACTTTAAATATCATTGGAAACACCACTTATTTTGCTGAATTTTCTGATGGAACTTGTTCAAGTTTAACTCGAACTGCTGTAGTCTTAAATATTAATGATTCACCAGATGCTCCAATTAGTTCTGGAAATATAACTGAATGCGAGCAAAATCCGATTCAAACTTTGGATGCAAATGATGCCTTGACAAGTTCACTGGGAGTAACTTGGTTTGATGCTGCAAGTGCTGGAAACACAGTACTTAATCCGACTTTAAATATCATTGGAAACACCACTTATTTTGCTGAATTTTCTGATGGAACTTGTTCAAGTTTAACTCGAACTGCCGTGGTCTTAACTATTAATGATTCACCAGATGCTCCAATTAGTTCTGGAAATATAACTGAATGTGAGCAAAACCCAATTCAAACATTGGATGCAAATGATGCGCTTGTTAGTTCAATTGGTATTACATGGTTTGATGCTGCGACTGCAGGAAATATTGATGCGACCCCAGTCTTAAATACAATTGGAACAGTAACTTATTTTGCAGAGTTTTCTGATGGAACTTGTTCAAGTTTAACAAGAACTCCTGTTATCTTAACAATAAATGATTCACCAAATCCACCAACAAGCACTGGGAATATTACTGAGTGTGAAGAAAACCCAATTCAAACTTTAAATGCAAATAATGCACTTTCAAATTCCAATGGAGTGACTTGGTTTGATGCTGCGACTGCAGGAAATAATGTTGCTAATCCAACTTTAAGCGCAGTAGGAAATACCACATATTTTGCTGAATTTTCGAATGGAACTTGTTCAAGTTTAACAAGAACTGCAGTTGTTTTAACAATTTCGGCCGCACCTCCAGCACCAACTGGACTTGCAAATCAAATATTTTGTGTTGAAAATGACCCTACTGTGTCTGATTTAGAAGCGACGGGTATTGGCATTCTATGGTACGATGCTGCAAGTAATGGAAATGTCATTTTGCCAAACATACCTCTTGTAAATGGTGGAAGTTATTTTGCTACGCAAACTGTTGGATTATGCGAAAGTATCGATCGACTAGCGGTTTTGGTTACCATAACAGATGTTGAATTAAATTTAATTGCATCAGAGAAACCTTTATGTGGTCAAAGTAATGGTTCACTTGAAGTTTTAGCTTCAAACGGATCAACACCTTATACTTACACTTGGACTGATGGTACTGTAAGCACTCAGTTAACTAATGTAAGTGCAGGAACTTATGCTGTTAATGTAGTAGATTTAAATGGTTGTGTTGCTGATTTGACAGTAACTTTAGATTGTATTATTCCAGATATTCCTGAAATTATTACTCCTGGTAAAAATGGTAAAAATGAAACATGGGTAATTACATTAGGTTCAATTTATCCGAATATGACAGTGAGTATCTTTAACCGTTGGGGAAATGAAGTCTATAAGGCTTCACCTTATTTGGATGATTGGGATGGAAAAGCTAATACAGGCGTAACTATTGGTGATGAATATCTGCCTAGTGGAACATATTTTTACATCATCGATTTGAAAAATGGAGACAAACCGTTGTCAGGTTATATTGAATTAGTAAGATAAATTGAATTAAAATATTAGATTATGGAAAAGTTAATTTCAAAATACATCCTAGTTTGCTTAATAGGTTTATCAGCAAATTTTGGTTTTTCGCAGCAAGATGAGCAAACAAGTTTGTATATGTTTAATCCATTGCATTATAATCCTGCCTACGCTGGTTCGAGAGGAAATTTGAATGCCATTGGTGTTTTTCGTTCACAATGGGTTGGAATAAAAGGTGCACCAATTTCTCAATTTGTTTCGGTGCATTCACCGCTTACAACGAAAAATATGGCCGCAGGGATTAATATTTGTAACGATAAAATAGGGGCTCGAAATAGAACAAGTTTTTATGGAAATTATGCTTATACGCTTCGATTTAAAAATAAAACAAAACTAAATCTTGGTGTTTCTGCTGGTGGAGATATGATGTCTGTAGATTTCAATAAGTTAGTTGCAAATGATCCAACTGAAACGGACTATTTGACTTCATTTACCCAAACCACCTTCAATGTAGGAACTGGAGTTTACTATTATGGAGAGCGTTTTTATGCTGGTTTAAGTTCACCTAGAATTTTGGAGACTAAATTGGAAAACAGTGGATTTATTTTAACTCCTAGTTATACAAAAAGACATTATTTTTTAGCGGCAGGATACGTTCAACCAATCAATACCATGTTGGATGTTAAATCTAGTTTTTTGGTGAAAATGACCCCAAATGCACCAATTACTTTTGACTTAAATGTGAATGCTTTTTATGCTAAGAAATATTGGGCAGGATTAATGTATCGCTTTAATGAATCAATTGGAGTAAATCTAGCTTACCAATTGAAAGAGTCATTTATGATTGGTTATGCCTATGATTTCCCAATTAATGCCTTGAGTACGGTTAAGAATGGTGGTTCACATGAAATTATGATTAGCTATGATTTCAACAAGAATAAAGCTTTTGGTTCACCTCGTTATTTTTAAAATTACAATTATGAAATTATTGATATTAGCCTGTTTTAGTTTTACATTATCATTTTTAAGCTATTCTCAGCAAATTAATCCGAAAAAGGTTAGAAAAGAGAAAAAAACAACAAGCACACAAAGTGGTGAAGAAAAGGTTGCGTTCGTAAAAAAAGCTGATGAATATTACAACTCTTATCGCTATGCGGATGCAAAAACGATTTATAATGAATTAATTTTTGTTTATAAAATTGATGTAAATAAAAACACAGTAATATACAGAAAAGCTGCATATTCTGGAATAAAAAGTAACGATTATTGGTTTGCTGAAAAAGTAAATACAAAATTACAAACATCTGAAAATCTTACTTTTGATGATGCATACAATATTTTTATGCTCAATTTGTTTCTAGGTCAATACGATAAATTGGATGAGATTTTAAATTTGGATGTTGTTGTAAAAGCAACTGGTCCTAAAAAAGAAATATTAAACAATTACAAAAAAGAGAGAAGTTGGGAAACGATGTTGAAAGATACTTTGGCTTCAACAATTAATTTTTCTAATTTTAATTCTGGTTCGGGTGATTTTTCTCCAGTTCTGCATCCAAATGGATTAGCATTTAGTTCAAGAAGAAATAATTATGGGCCTCCTTCTACTTTCGATAATGGGAGCTATATCGATCAATACATGTATTCTGAAAGTTCAAATGAAGTAAAACCTCTTAAAGGAATGCAAATGAAACAGCATGATGGAGCTTCATTTTATGATAAAGCAAATCAAGTTTGGTATTTTTCTAAAAACTTAAAAGCTGCTAAAAAAAATCAATTGACTACAACTGGAATTTACATTTTTGATGAAAAAACGGGTAAGGAAGTTGCATTTCCATTTAATGATCCAACATATTTTGTTGCTCAACCGTATTTATCTGTTGATGGAAAAACCTTGTATTTCAGTTCTGACATGCCTGGTGGATTTGGTAGAGCTGATTTATGGAAAAGCACGAACGAAAATGGCACTTGGTCAAAACCTGTAAATTTAGGTTCAAGCATAAACACCATTGAGGATGAAATGTTTCCATACATGAATGAAAATAATTTTTATTTCGCAAGTAGTGGACATGTTGGTTTAGGTGGATTAGATGTTTTTGTATCGAAAATAGAGTCAAATAAATTTGAAAAACCTCAAAATTTAGGCTACCCATTGAATTCTTTCGGAGATGATTTTGCCTTAGTTTTGAAAGAGGATGGTTCTAATGGTTATTATGCTAATAACAGAAAAGATTTTGCATTTATTGATAACATTTATTCATTTACACTAAATAATCAGCAAATCAATTTCATGGCAACCGTGTTGGAAAACCTGAAAGAGAGAAATCCAATTAAACAGATGTTGGTTATCGTAAAAGATGAAAACAATAAAGTTATTGATACTTTGATTACTGATGATAGGGGAGTTTTCAATTTTAAAGCAAAAAAAGACAAAAAATACACTTTTTTCTTGGGTAATGAAGATTATGAAAATCATGAAGAAATCTTTTCAACTGTTGATTTAAAAAATTCGGATACCGTAAAACGTGAAATCTTATTGAATCCAAAAACAGTTTTAGTTCATACTACTGCCAAAGATGATAAATCTGGTGAAATTTTGCCGAATACCAAGATTCAAATTCAAAATAAAACGACAGGCGAGATTAAAGAAGTTGAAACTGATGACAAAGGTGTAATTAGTGTAAAACTGCCTCGTAATAATGATTATGCTTTGATGGCAAGTAAAAAAGGGTTTATTGATGAGTTGGATTCTTTGAGTACAAAAACGAAAGCCAATGAAATGGACAAAGTTGTACTCTTAGAAAAAATTAAAGCTGGAACAACATTTAAAATTGAAAATGTTTTCTACGATTTTGCCAAAGCAACTTTGCGACCTGAAAGTAAGGTAGAATTAGACAAATTAGCTGATTTCTTGCTAAAAAATGATAATATTAAGGTAGAACTTAGCTCTCATACTGATAGTAGAGGAAGTGATGCTGCAAATCAAAAATTGTCCCAAGCTAGAGCGCAAAGTTGTGTAGATTACTTATTGACTAAAGGTATTAAAACACAGAACATTGTGGCGAAAGGTTATGGTGAAACAAAGTTGGTAAATCGTTGTAAAAATAATGTAAAATGTTCTGAAGAGGAGCATCAAGCTAATAGAAGAACTGAGATTAAAATACTGAGTGTCAAATAATTGATTGACACTCAGTATTTTTTACATTTAATTTTTAGTTTAAATTCATGTTATTTAGCAAAATTTGTGTTAATTTGCGCTAACAAAACATGAAACTAATAAAACTAAAAATATCACTTTTTGCTTTTTGCTTTGTGTTCTCATGTGGAATTTATTCTCAGAAGAATATTCTTGAGCTGAGGAAATTAGATTCACTTGCATTTTCATATTATGAAAAAAATCAAACTCAAAAGGCTGAGCAAACAGCCTATGAGATAATTGAAAAGTATAATAAAGTTAAGCAGCCAAGTCTTTTTGTTGTTAATGCCTATACTTTATTGGGAATAATTAATAAAAATCGTGGATACTACATTACTTCACTAGAGAATAATATTCATGCCCTTAATATTTCTGAAAAAAACAAAGATTCTGGTAGGGTTTCAGCTTGTTTGAATAATATTGGTGTAATTTATCAATTGCAAAGCAATTATAGACAGGCAATTAAGTACTTTTCAAGAAGTTTAGAAATAGAAGATAAAAAAAAGAACCCTCTTCAAAAATCCATTCGTTATTATAATATCGGTGATTGTTACAAAGAACTTGACAGTTTTGACATGGCCCTTTCTTACTTTAATAATTCATTAATCATAGAGCAAAAGTATAATAACAATGAAGGAATTGTTTATGCTTATTTGGGGATTGCGGAAGTTTATTTGGGATTGAAAAATCAATTTCAGGCAAAAATGATTTTGGATAAAATCCAAGGAAAATTAAAACAAGATCAAATTGAAGAACGGATTATCTATTTTAAATTATTGGGAAATTATTTTTTGCAGGTAAAAAATGCAAATCAATCTCTTATTTACCTTAAACAAGCAGAAGAAATATCTGAAAAAAATAAAATTTCAAGTCATATTTTAGAAATTTATTTACTCAAAATCGAAGCCTTTGAACAGCAAGGTAATATTTTGGAGGCGAATCAAGAGTATAAGAAGTATATTCAATTCAATAATGAACTTACAAATAGCGAAATTAAAAACAAGATTGAAGATTTAACTTATCAGAATGAGTTAACAAAAAAGGAACTTGAAATTAAATTAGTAAAAGAAGATAGAAAATTGGAGCAAGATTTGCGTATTTATGGTCAAAAGATAACCTGGTTTGTAATTGCTGTTCTAGTAATCTCCGTTGTTTTAATATTATTTGGAATTCAAAAACTAACAGATACAAAAGGATGAATTTAAGTTTTAGAAATAAGCTTTTAATATCAATAGGTTTTGGCGTATATCAAATGCTTATAAACTTATTTTTTGCGTCCTATCAATTTTTGGGAAGTGATTTGCCAAAAGTAGTATACTTTGTTGCAATATTAGTATGTTTCGGCTTAATTGAATTTCTTTACCTTTATTTTTTGTTAAGATCATCAAAGGGGAAAGGTGTCAATAAACTTATTTTTTCTAGTTCTTTTTTATTGCTTGGTTTTGCAGTTAGTTCTTTATTGTTTTTCATTTTTTCTAATGAAGGCAGCCATTATTTAATTTATATTTCAAGTTTTATAATTGCCTCATTTTTGCCTACATTAATTTTCCTATTTTATTTTATTTTTAAAGAAACTCAACAAAAATTTGCGAAACTAGGAAATGTTTCATTAAAAAGTGATACCAATTCAACAGAAGAAAACGATAAGCTTTTTCATTTAGAAAATGCCAATGGTAGATTGTTACTTGAGGTTTCTATAAGTAAAATTATTTGTTTTGAAGCTAATGACAACTATGTTGTGACGTATTATCTTAAAAATGAGAATGATTTAGCTAAATCCATGGAAAGAATTTCTTTGAAAAAAATTGAAGAGATGTTGCAGGTAGAAGAGGTTTCTTTTTATCGAGTTCACAAATCCTACTTAATAAATCCTTTATATGTGGATGAGGTTAAAGGAAGAGCACAAGCTTATAAAATTAAAATGAAACATTTTGGAACCTTAGTGCCAGTTTCACGATCTTATGATATCAATTTAATCGGAAAATAAATTTTTTTGCCTTAAAATAAAAAAATCCTCTTACAATATGTGTGAGGATTTTTAATTTTTACGAGAATAGTATTGTCACAATTTATTTTCGACACCAACAAGATAATCGATTTAGTATTTTTAATTTAATATTTTATTATTTTTAAATTAACCATACACTTTCAATTCTTAACCATTTACCTACATTTATCACATTTTACTACTGTATGCAACCACTAACGTAGATTTTTTTTTTAGCTTTAAAGTACGATGTAAGTTTGTCTTGTCAATGCGACAATCAACAAACCAATGTTATAAACTTACAAGCTATGAAAATTAATAAAATTCTTTTTACTGTATATTGTTTTCTTATAATACTTTTTTGTGGAAATGTAATTGCACAGGTAACATTGTATTTGGAGGATTTTGACAACACACCTGTTAATATCAATGGAGAGGGTTATAATGCAAGCCCTACTCTATCGATGCCTGATGCCACATCATTTACTCTATCAGCTCCTAAAGGAGGTATGACAACAGGAGACTGGTTCTGTGTATTAAACTCACGATTTGAAGGGAATGATTTAGATCTTGTACAACATTGGTATTCTAATCCCTCTATAAATATAACTGATTATACTAGTGTAACAATTTCTGTTGACATGGGGCTTCCTGCCACTTATAGTGAGCAATATGTTTTTGCTTCTTATAGTGTGGATGGGGGGAGTACTTATACTGAATTTGGAAGAATAGCAAATAATCCTGCAAATGGCACGAAAACGGTAAGTAATGGAGGTACGAATTCAGGATCAACTTTTACAAAGATATTAACTAATGGTTCAACAAGTCTTATTGTTCGAGTATCTCATTATGGAACTAATGGGTCTTCTTTGTCATTTCACGATAACGTAAGAGTTGTTGGAACTGCTCCTTCTTGTACACCAGCTTCTCAAGCATCTTCTTTTAGTCTAACGTCAGAAACTGCAACAACAGCGACTTTATCGTGGACAAATGGTGCAAGTAGTAATGGTACAGTAATTGTCGCAAGACCAACAGCAAGTGTATCAGAGCCTATAGCAAATGGAATCACTTATTTGGGTTCTTTGCCTGCTAATTCATCTTATGGAACCACTCAAATTGGAACATCAGGAAATTATGTGGTGTATAAAGGTAGTGGAACTAGTGCCACAATTACAGGATTAAGTGCTAGTACAAATTACACGTTTGTTGCATATTCTTATACCTCAGGTACTGATGATTGTTATAATATAACTTCCGCCCCATCCATTGCAATGACGACTGATTTTTGCGATATCCCGGCAAGTACAGCTTCAGCTATAAATTTTTCTGGAATAACTGCGGGTGGTATGACTATCAATTGGACTAATAGTGGAAGTGGAAACCCTGTTATGGTTGTTGTTAGACCAACTTTTTGGCCAATTGACGAGCCTGTGATTGGTACCACCTACACAGCGAATGCAAGTTATGGAACACTAGCTGCACAAATCGGTAATGGAAATTATGTTGTTTATAGAGGAACAGGCAATTCAGTTTCAGTAACTGGTTTGCATGGAGGTATTAATTATACTGTTTCAATTTACGAGTATGTAGGTACCAATTGTTACAATCTTTTGGAGGCCTCTGCAACTCAAACAACTTCATTTACAGGGAATATCTATTATGTGGATGATGCATCTAATACGGGTGATGTTTTTACTCCAACTGCAGTAGGTGATAATAGCAACAATGGTTTAACTGCTACAACACCTAAGGCTACATTAAAAAACTTAATTACTACTTACTCAGGAACATTTGCAAATGGAGATATCATTTACATCGATGCTGGTTATTATACTACGGAAATAAGTATTTCCTTAACTGCTTCTGGCCTCTCCTTTATTGGCGCAGGTAATGACAAAACTTTTTTTGATAGAACCGCCTCAACTGCAGTAGCTACAGATTGGTTTATTCATGTAAATGGAGATAATTTAATTTTTAAAGATTTTACATGCCAAGGTTACGAAAATAATGGTACTCAAGGATCGGCTTATGAATGTGGTCAAGCAGTTACAGTTGGAGGGGATGCAACCTTTGATAATAATATCTATTTTGAGGATATCATTTTTAATAATAATGGTCAATCAGGAGGAAATGCTGCACTTGATATTTTAAGAAATACGAGTGTATACGTGAAAGGTGGGGGGAGTTATTGTAATGTATGGGAAACTGCTTATACTGGTGGTATTGGTGTTATGGGTAATAATATCGGACTTACGGTTGAAAGTTATGTTCTTGCATATAATTTTAAAAGTGGTTCTTATGATGGAGCAGGAATCAGAATTGAAGGAAACAATACTACGAATGTTAAATTAAAAAATGTAAGAATTGCTAAAAATAAGGGTGTAAATGGTGGAGGAATTGGATTGGTAAATGGTAATTTAGTGGTAGAAGATTGTATTTTTGAAGATAATTATGCAGGACAAGTTTTAGATAACGTATATGGTGCAGCTATTTTTATTTCCTGTGGTACAGCTCACATAAAAAGATCTAAATTCACTAACAACACAACTTCATCTTCTGGTAATGGTGGTGCAATTGGAATTTATTATAATAATGCCGGTGCGTACGGCGGTGTTGAAACAGTGAATTTAATAGTTGATTCTTGTTTATTTTCAAATAATACAAATTCAGCTTCACGTGATTTGTATGCTGCTGCGCCATTCGATAATACTCATTATGTAACTGTTTTAATGAGAGATTGCCAGTTTTTAACTGCGGGTAATTTTAACATAGTTAATAATGAACCGGCTGAAGTATCCATTTCAGTAACTTATTTTGGAACAGCACCAACAAATAGTGGAACAGTAACAAAATCATTAAGCAGTAAGGTTCTTTATACACCTAACCCAACTGTACCAGGATTTACTGGAGTTTGTGGATCAATTGTTTTACCAGTAGAATTATCAAAATTTGAAGTTAAATGTGATGTTAATTCTGTTGAAGTAGATTTTGAAACTTTATCTGAAAGAAACAACGACTTTTTTACAATCGAAAAAGCTGGGTTTGACGGTGTGTTTAATAAAATTGGCGAAATTGATGGAAGTGGAAATAGTTCAGTGAAAAAAGAATATCATTTTGTAGATTATAATGCACTTGTTGGTACAAGTTATTACCGCTTATCTCAATATGATTTAAATGGGAAAATTGAAATCTTGGACACTAAAGTTTTATCCAATACTTGTGTTGAATCAGATAACTCCAGTACTTGTTATTACAATGCCTTAGCAAATGAATTTGTTGTTCAAAGTGATTTTTCAAATAATGAACAATATACTATCTACATTATAGATGCCTTGGGGAAAAGATTAACACAGGAAGAATTTATTGCATCAAATAATTTATCTTCCAAAAAATTAAAATTGACCTCACAAATTAGTAATGCAATTTATTTTGTAATTATTGAAAGTACCTCAAAACAAGAATCAATTAAAGTTGTTAAATATTAAAAGTAAATAAAATTAAATAAATAAAACAAAATGCAAGTAGTCAATATTCATATTATTATTTCTATTATTACCATATGGTGAAAGGCGAAGCATTTATATAATTCAAGTAACCTTTCTCCAAACCGAGAAAGGTTTTTTTGTTAAAGGAAATTAAATTAAACGTAAAATAAAATAAAAACAAATATCATGTATTTCAACGAACAAACAGTAGTTTTTTTAGACGGTAAATTTGTAAAAGCATCTGATGCAACTGTCGGATTGTATAACCAAACCATGCATTATGGGAACGGCGTTTTTGAAGGTATTCGTGCTTACGACACTACTGATGGAGTTAGAGTTTTTAAAGCCAAAGAACATTACGAGCGCTTGCATTATTCAGCTAAAATGATGCATATTGATTTAAAATATTCAGTTGAGGAATTAGAACAAATTACCTACGAATTATTGGAAAAAAACAACTTGAAAGATGCATATATTCGTCCTTTAGTTTATTTAGGTGATAATATGTCTTTAACTCCAACCAACGAAGTACATGTTGTGATGATGGCTTGGGAATGGGGTAAATATTTGGGCGATAGTATGTTAAAAGTAGGTCTTTCTTCTTACCAACGTCCAAATCCAAAATCGTGTCACGTAGAAGCAAAAGTTGTTGGACATTATATCAATTCAATTCTTGCAACAACTGAAGCGAAACAAAAAGGTTACGACGAAGCTTTGTTGACAGACATGAATGGCTACATTGCTGAAGGACCTGGTGCAAATTTCTTTTTTGAAAAAGACGGCAAATTTGTTACTGCTCCTCTAGGAAATATTTTAGCAGGAATCACTCGTGCAACTGTTTTTGAATTAGCTAAAGACTTGGGTTTTGAAATCGAAGAACGATATTTCACACCGGAAGAGATATACACTGCTGATGCTGCATTTTTCTGTGGAACAGCTGCTGAAGTAGCTGGAATTGAGCAATTTAACGACTATAAATTCCCAATGAAATGGGAGGAAACAAACAGCCACATGATTCAAAGAAGATATCGCTTGCGAGTTTCGAAAAATGAATATCAAAATTTACATGTTTAAGATGAAAACTGAAAATTTGAATGATTCCAACAAATCATTTACAATAGAAAGTGATTTTTTAAAAATTAGTCAAAGTGCACAAAATTTGACTGAAACTTTAGAAAAATTACAAAGTGAATTGAAAAAATTGCAATTTAGAAGAAAACTTTTAAACCAAAAATCATGAGTTTAAACAAATATAGTAAAACCATTACTCAAGACGAAACTCAACCTGCAGCGCAAGCTATGTTGTATGGAATAGGTTTATCCGAAGAAGATTTGAACAAAGCTCAAGTTGGAATTGCAAGTACAGGTTACGAAGGAAATACGTGTAATATGCACTTGAATGATTTAGCTAAAAACATCAAAACTTCTGTCCAAAATGCAGATTTGGTTGGATTGATTTTCAATACGATTGGAGTTTCTGACGGAATTTCAAATGGCACAACAGGAATGCGTTATTCTCTGGTTTCAAGAGATGTTATTGCAGATTCAATGGAAACGGTGATGGGAGCGCAATGGTATGATGCTTTAATTGCAGTTGTTGGATGTGACAAGAATATGCCTGGATCAGTGATTGCAATGGGAAGATTAAATCGTCCTGCAATTATGGTTTATGGTGGCACAATTCACTCAGGAAAATGGAAAAATGAATCCTTAAATATCGTATCAGCTTTTGAAGCCCTTGGAAAAAAAATTAACAATACCATTTCGCAAGAAGATTTCAAAGGAATTATCAAAAATGCTTGTCCTGGAGCAGGAGCTTGTGGTGGAATGTATACAGCAAACACAATGTCTTCAGCAGTTGAAGCCTTGGGAATGAGTTTACCTTTTAGTTCTTCCAATCCAGCAATCAGCAATGAAAAATTGCAAGAATGTTTTGATGCTGGAAAAGCAATTCGTTTGTTACTTGAAAAAGACATCAAGCCTAAGGACATTATGACGCGTGATGCTTTTGAAAACGCCTTGGTGATTGTTACGGTTTTGGGTGGATCAACAAATGCAGTACTACATTTAATTGCGATGGCAGATTCTGTAGGAATTGAATTGACCTTGGAAGATTTTCAAAAAGTGAGCGATCGTGTTCCAGTTTTAGCTGATTTGAAACCAAGTGGGAAATATTTAATGGAAGATTTACATGCGGTTGGAGGAATTCCTGCAGTGATGAAGTATTTGTTAGAAAAAGGATTGTTACACGGCAATTGTTTAACCGTTACAGGAAAAACCTTAGCAGAAAATTTGGAAACTGTCGCTTCTTTAACTCAAGGACAAGATGTTTTGCGTTCGCTTGAAAACCCAATTAAAGAAACAGGACATTTGCAAATTCTTTTTGGAAATCTAGCGGAAGAAGGTTCTGTGGCAAAAATCAGTGGTCACGAAGGCGAATATTTTGAAGGACCAGCAGTTGTTTTTGAAGACGAGTTTGAAGTAATTGATGGCGTTCAATCTGGGAAAATCAAAGCAGGGAATGTTGTAGTAATCAGAAGTTGTGGACCAAAAGGTGGACCAGGTATGCCCGAAATGCTAAAACCAACTTCGGCAATCATGGGAGCAGGTTTAGGTGACAAGGTTGCTTTGATTACAGATGGTAGATTTTCAGGAGGGTCACATGGCTTTGTTGTTGGACACATTTCACCAGAGGCAATTGATGGTGGAACAATAGCTTTAGTGCAAAACGGAGATATAATTGCTATCGATGCAGTGAACAACTCCTTAACCTTGAAAGTTGCAGATGATGTTTTGAATGAACGAAGAAAAAGTTGGGTCAAACCAGAATTGAAAGTCAAACAAGGAGTTTTATACAAATATGCAAAATCTGTTTCTTCCGCCTCAATGGGTTGTGTTACAGATAAATAACATTAAAAAATAAAACTCGATATAAGTTCAATAATCGAGGCTTGGTTAAAAAATAATTTTGCAGTTAACTTTAGTTATTGAGAAATTATTTTTTAAGTGTAAAGAAGAGTATTGGACTTGTATCGAGTTTATAAAATAAAAATTATGAGTGAGAATATACGAGGAGCCGAATCCGTAATGAGAAGCCTAGTAGCCGAAGGAGTTGAAACCATATTTGGTTACCCTGGTGGAGCGATTATGCCAATTTACGATGCGCTCTATGATTTTAAAGATACCGTAAATCACATACTTGTCAGACACGAACAAGGTGCAATTCATGCGGCTCAAGGATTTGCGCGAACTTCCAAAAAAGTCGGGGTATGTTTCGCTACTTCAGGCCCAGGTGCAACCAATTTAATTACTGGTTTAGCTGATGCAATGATAGATTCCACACCTGTTGTTTGTATAACGGGGCAAGTGCATTCACATTTATTGGGTACGGATGCTTTTCAAGAAACAGATGTTATAGGAATCTCCATGCCGGTTACTAAATGGAACATTCAAGTGACGAAAGCGGAAGATATTGCTTCAGCAATTGCTAGAGCATTTTACATTGCTAGAAGTGGTCGTCCAGGTCCTGTTTTGGTCGATATTACCAAAGATGCGCAATTTGGAATGACCGATTTTCATTATGAAAAATGTCAAGGATTTAGATCTTACGTTCCAGTTCCAAAGTTAAATTATGAGAAGTTAAATGAAGCAGCTTCCTTGATAAATTTGGCTAGAAAACCATATTTAGTAATTGGTCAAGGAATCTTATTGTCTGAGGCTGAGCAGCAATTGAAAGCTTTTGCAGAAAAAACAGGAATTCCTGTAGCTTCAACCTTACTAGGTTTAGGTGCATTTCCAGCTGATCATCCCTTGTATGTGGGTTACTTGGGGATGCATGGAAATTATGCTCCAAATGTTTTAACGAATGAATGTGATTTGTTGATTGCAGTCGGAATGCGTTTTGATGACCGAGTAACGGGAGATGTTTCTCGTTATGCGAAGCAAGCCAAAGTAATTCATATCGATATAGATTCTGCAGAATTAAATAAAATTGTGAAAGCTGATGTTGGGATTCATGCGGACGCCAAAGAAGCACTTGCAGAATTGACAAAATTGGTTCAAATCAACGTACATAGCGAATGGTTAGATGAGTTTAGAACCTTAGAAAAAAAGGAGTATAAGGAAGTAGTTAAAAATGCTATTGAACCAACGGATGATCAATTGCGTATGGCTGAGGTGGTGCGATATCTTTCTGATAAAACGAATGGTAAAGCAACGATTGTGACAGATGTTGGTCAGCACCAGATGATTACCTCTCGCTATTATCAATACAATCGTCCAAATGGAAATATCACTTCTGGTGGTTTAGGAACAATGGGATTTGCGCTTCCAGCTGCAATTGGTGCTAAGTTAGGAGACCCTTCTCAAACTGTTGTAGCGATTATTGGAGATGGTGGTTTTCAAATGACGATTCAAGAGTTAGGAACAATTTTGCAAGCTAAAATCGATATCAAGATCATGATTTTAAACAATAATTTCTTGGGAATGGTACGTCAGTGGCAGCAATTGTTTTTCGACAGAAGATATTCTTTCACGGAAATTGTGAATCCTGAGTTTACGATGATTGCCAATGGATATGGGATCACTTCAACAAAAATTAGTAACAGAAATCAATTAAGAGCTTCTATCGAAACGATGTTAAATCATCCGAAAGCATACTTGTTGGAAGTAGTAGTTGAAAAAGAGGAAAATGTTTTCCCAATGGTAGAAACTGGCGCTTCGGTTTCAGAAATAAGACTTAAATAAAATTTATAAAATGGTACAAACATTTAACATATCAATATTTACCGAAAATACAGTCGGAATGCTGAATAGGATAACCATCATTTTTACGAGAAGGCACATCAATATCGAAAGTATTACCGCTTCTGAATCAGAAATTAAAGGAATTCATCGTTACACAATTGTTGTCAATGTGGAACTTGATTTGGTAAAAAAGGTGGTCGCTCAAATTGAAAAACAAATTGAAGTGGTAAAAGCATTTTACCACACCGACGAAGATGTAATATACCAAGAATTGGCTTTATTCAAATTGCCAACAGAAATTTTCATTCAAGAAGGAGGAGTGGAGCGCACCATCAGAGCACATAACATCCGAGTATTGACAATGGAAAAAGAATTTGTAGTGCTTGAAAAATCTGGACGTCCAGAAGAACTCGACTTGCTTTACAATGAATTGAAACCATATGGCTTACTTGAATTTGTGCGCTCAGGAAGAATTGCAATCACAAAACCAATGAAAACCTTGGAAGCTTTCTTGGCCGATTTAAGATCAGGAATAGTTTACAATGGATAGAATAGAAATGGATGTGGTAAAGACGTAACATGTTACGTCTCCACATCTTTCTAAATAAAATTTTAAGAAATAAAAAATAATGGAAAATTACTTCAACATCCTAACCCTCAGACAACAACTCCAACAATTAGGAGTATGTGAATTTATGGATAACAGCCATTTTCAAGATGGTGTAACTGCTCTTTTAGGAAAAAAAATTGTCATTGTTGGCTGTGGAGCTCAAGGCTTAAATCAAGGATTAAATTTAAGAGATTCTGGCTTGGATATTTCTTATACTTTAAGAAAAGATGCGATTGAATCTCAAAGACAATCTTGGAAAAATGCTACAGAAAATGGTTTCCATGTTGGAACCTATGAGGAATTAATTCCTACTGCTGATTTGGTCATCAATTTAACACCAGACAAACAACATTCTCAAGTTATAAATGCGGTGATGCCTTTAATGAAACAAGGAGCTACTCTTTCTTATTCGCATGGTTTCAACATTGTAGAAGAAGGAATGCAAATCAGAAAGGACATTACGGTAATTATGGTTGCTCCAAAATGTCCAGGAACTGAAGTGCGCGAAGAATACAAACGTGGATTTGGAGTTCCAACTTTGATTGCTGTCCATCCTGAAAATGACCCAGAAAACAAAGGCTGGGATTTAGCAAAAGCTTACGCAGTTGGAACAGGTGGACACAAAGCAGGTGTATTGAAATCTTCTTTTGTGGCTGAAGTGAAATCAGATTTAATGGGCGAACAAACGATATTATGTGGCGTTTTACAAGCAGCTTCCATTTTGTGTTTTGATAAAATGACTGAAAAAGGTGTTGATGAAAATTACGCAGCGAGCTTGATTCAATATGGTTGGGAAACAATTACGGAAGCCTTAAAACACGGTGGAATTACAGCGATGATGGACCGTTTATCTAATCCTTCAAAAGTAAAAGCATTTGAATTAGCAGAGGAATTAAAGGAAATTCTCAGACCATTATTTATCAAACATTTAGACGATATCATGAGTGGCGAATTTTCCAAAACGATGATGGAAGATTGGGCGAACGACGACAAAAATTTGTTGACTTGGAGAGAAGCAACCGCTAAAACGAATTTCGAGCAAACCGAAGCAAACGTAAAAATTTCAGAACAAGAATTTTTTGACAATGGTGTTTTGATGGTCGCTTTTGTGCGCGCTGGAGTTGAATTGGCTTATGAAATCATGGTGGAAGCTGGAATCAAAGAAGAATCTGCGTATTACGAATCCTTGCATGAATTGCCATTGATTGCAAATACTGTTGCAAGAAAAAAATTGTACGAAATGAACAAAGTAATTTCCGATACCGCTGAATACGGTTGCTATTTGTTTGATCATGCCTGTAAACCACTTTTGGCTAATTTTATGCAAAAAATAGATTCCGATGTAATTGGTAAAAACTTCAATGCTGGCAAAGATACTGGTGTAGATAACAAAAAAATAATTGCAGTCAATAAGGCCATTCGTTCCCATGAAATCGAAAAAATTGGTGAAATTTTGCGAAATTCCATGACCGAAATGAAAGCCTTGAATAATTGAAGCCAAACCCTATCGGGGTTTAACAAATTAACAAAATCCATGATCGAACTAAAAAACATACAAGACGCAGCCACAAATTTGAAGCAAGTAATCATCCAAACACCTTGTGCTCCAAGTTTGAATTTGTCCGACAAATACCATGCGAATATTTTCCTCAAAAGAGAAGATTTGCAGGTCGTTCGTTCCTACAAAATCCGTGGCGCCTACACAAAAATTTCTAGTTTAGAGGCAACTTCCAAAGCAAAAGGAATTGTGTGCGCCAGTGCTGGAAATCACGCACAAGGAGTAGCACTTTCTTGTAAAACTTTAGGGATAAAAGGAGTGATTTTCATGCCCGCAACTACTCCCAAACAAAAGGTAAAGCAAGTAGAATTATTCGGAAAAGAATTTGTGGAAATTGTGTTGGTGGGTGACACCTTCGACGATGCTTTTCACGAAGCTAAAAAATACTGTGAGAGCAATGAAATGGAGTTTATCCATCCATTTGACGACGAAAAAGTGATTACTGGTCAAGGAACAGTTGCCTTGGAAATTTTGGATGCAATTCAAACACCGATTGATTATGTTTTTGTACCGATTGGAGGTGGAGGTTTGGCTGCGGGAGTGTGTTCTGTTTTTAGTCAGTTGAGTCCCAATACCAAAATCATTGGTGTGGAACCTGCTGGAGCAAATTCGATGCAAACGTCGATAAAAAATGGTGTAAATACCACTTTAGAAACAATCGATAAATTTGTTGATGGAGCAGCTGTTAAACGCGTTGGAGATCTAACTTTTGAGATTTGCAAAAACTATTTGTCGGATGTAATTCCTGTTCCAGAAGGGAAAGTTTGCACCACCATTTTGAGTTTATACAACGAAGAAGCCATGGTTGTTGAGCCAGCTGGAGCCTTGACAATTGCTGCCTTGGATTTCTATAAAGAGGAAATCAAGGGAAAAAATGTGGTTTGTATTGTGAGTGGCAGTAACAACGACATCACCCGAACGGAAGAAATCAAGGAGCGCAGTTTGTTTTACGAAGGTTTGAAGCATTATTTTTTAATTCAATTTCCGCAGCGACCAGGTGCTTTGAAAGCTTTTGTTTCAGAGGTTTTAGGTCCAGATGACGACATTACTTATTTTCAATTTTCCAAGAAAAATAGTCGTGAAAGTGGTCCAGCGGTGGTGGGCATCGAACTCAAAAACAAGGAAGATTTAGATGCGATAAAAGCCAAGATGCACAACTTACATTTTGCTTTCGAATACTTGAATGATAATTTATTGTTGTACAGCCAGTTGATTGGTTAGTAGGAAAAAAGTTTTAGGAAAATACGAGTCTTTTATGTTTTGAAGCTTTTTCCCGCTATCCGTTTCAATCTTTTTTTGCAAAAAAGGATTTTCACTTTTATCGGGGCTAGGGGCTAGCCGAGTTCAATGAAATCTTGAATAAAATCAGTCAGTTGTTCTTGCTCTTCATCAAATTTTAATACAAGTCGAGAAGATAATTTTTCAATCCAATTATCTATTTCTGAGATGGAATCATAATGATGTAAAAAATTAAGACGTTTATTATTAATATTAAAATCCTCAAAGAAAATAAGTAAATCATCTTTGAAATTATCATAATAATTTCCATCAGGCAGATGCAATCGGTTTTCTAAATAGCTTATTTTTTCTTGAAAGGTTAGCATGTTACTTAGAAAAATTAGTTGATTGGAGATAGTTTTACTTCTTTATTTGTAGGAATAAATTCGAGTAAATAATCATACAAAGATTGTTCTACCGGACTCTCAAGTTGAAAAGATATTTCTACTATAGAAACCATTTTACCATTTTCATCCCTTATTTTTTCTTCTTTCTCAGAATTATGAATAAGATTTATATTTCCTAAATAGTAAAAATCTTTATCTTCAAAATTTGATTTTTTGACAAATAAAGGAATTCTCATTTCATATTTTGATTGTTGCAAAATAGCACTAACATCTGGGGACTTAAAATTTCGCTTATTTTTTGACATCCAGATAAATTCATTTCTTGATGCAAATCGGTCATGATATTTTGTAGTGGCAGAAATATCTTCTTCTTTGTGGTAATTTACAAAAATCGCACAATCTTTTTTATTTTTTTCAATCATATATCCACCAACATTTTGCGCAACAGGATTTTCATCCCATTTTAAAATCCTAAATGCATCTTTTCTAGTGTATTTTTGATTTAATATAAAATCGTTTTTTGCAAATTCTACTTTAGATTTATTTTGCAAATTTTGACTGGAGTAATTACACAAATCAATTAAATAAGTTTTGACATCATCATCAGCAATTAGTGTTTTCATTGAATCACCAAATCTGATATTTTCGTTTTCAAAAACAACATTTGAATATTTTCTGTTTACACCAATTTTCACTAATTGCTTATTAACTTTTTCGGTAACAAAAAGCCCGTTTATGTTGTGTATTGCATGTAAAAAAGTATCATCATCTATTGCGTAATTAGTATCGGCATAATAATTCGAGGAATATTGAGAAAAACTTATTTCACCTTTAACAAGCAAACTTTTAAGCAAATGTAATTCTATAAATCTCAAAGGGTTTAAAACTTCTTTGGATAAAAATGAAAGTAACTCTAAATTATATTTGTGAACTTTTTGAATAGGTTCATTTTGACCTAATAGAAAAGCATAATAAGATTCGTAATTTGTTACATATTGGTAAGGATCTCTTTCTCCATGGATTACAAAATCCATCATTTTTGGAATTCGGCCTATTTTTCCCTTTAAGGAGTTGTATTCTTGAACTAAAATCCTTTTTTCTTGAAGTTTACCAGTATTTATTGAATGAAAAATTTTTTCTTTTACAATTCTATCAAAATAAATAGTTGATGCACCAATTAAAGATTTTTCTGGTCTGTTTACTAATTTTCTAAGATTATCTTTTACATAGGTTTTATCTCCAAAAAGTGCAATTGGCACTAAAAAGTTGTTTTGATAATTTCCAATAAAATCAATTACGGTTACATAAGATTTTCCCTCAGTTTTTCTTAAACCTCTTCCTAATTGTTGCACAAATACAATTGCTGACTGAGTTGGTCGTAACATTACAATTTGATTAACCCGAGGAATATCTATTCCCTCATTGAAAATGTCAACTGTAAATATGTAATCTAATTTTATTTCTAAATCATCAGTTTCAAGAAGGTCAATTGCTCTAGATCTTTCTGCTTCACTTGATTTGCTTGAAAGAAAAAGCGTTTTTAATCCTGTTTTATTAAATTCTTCAGATAAGTATTCACATATTTCTTGGCGAGAGCAAAAAATCAACCCCCTTACAATACCGTCATTTGTACCAAAAAGTTTTAATTTTGAAATAATGTGGTCAGCTCTTTCTGTTTTGTTTAAATCTAAAAAACTTACCTTGTCATCTACTAATTCACCATTTATTTCAATGTCAGAAATTCCATAATAATGAAAGGGTACAAGCATATCGTGAGCCAAGGCATCATGTAATCTTATTTCATAGGCAATATTGTAATCAAATAATGCAAAAACATCCTTGCTATCAGTTCTTTCAGGTGTAGCCGTCATGCCTAAAAGAAAGGTTGGTTTAAAATGATTTAATATTTTTTGATAACTGTCAGCGCTTGCTCGATGCGTTTCATCAATTATTATATAATCGAAATGATTAGCGGAAAATTTTTTTAAATGATCTTCTCGACTAAAAGTCTGTATTGTTGAAAAAATGTAATCCGCGCTGGTATCAGTTTGATTTCCCGAGTAAAGTCCATATTTGATTTTTTCACCAAGTATATTTTTAAAACTTTCCATCGATTTTGAAGCTATGTTTCTCCTATGAACCAAAAACAAAATTCGCTTGGGTTTTACTTTTAATACATCAAATGCAGATAAATATGTTTTTCCAGTTCCAGTCGCAGAAATTAGAAGAGCTTTGTTTTTTCCTTGTTTTCTTAGGTGTTCCAAATTGGCTAAAGCCATTTTTTGCATTTCATTTGGCTCTACTTTTATAGTTTCATTTTCAAGAAGTGCCTTTCGCAAACCTAGTCTCAATTTTTTTTCAGAATTATACACAAAGGCATATTTTTCCAAATACTCCTCAGTAACAAAATGAGAAGATTCAAAAACCTTATTAAATTCGTTTAATGTTTGCTTAAATAACTCACTATCTTTATGCGCTGTAACTTTTAAATTCCATTCTTTATTTTTGGTAAGTGCATTTTGTGTAATATTGCTACTACCTATGATAATTGTATAATACGATTTATGAGTAAATAAGAATCCTTTTGAATGAAAGTCAGATTCTTTAGCAATTTTAAGTTCAACATTATTTAATTGCTTAAGTCTTTTTAATGCTTCTGGTTCAGTAAAATTTAAGTATTCCGAAACTAGTATTTTACCACTTATATTTTTTGCTTGCAACTCCAAAAGTTCTCCAAATAAAGATGCTACTCCGCCTGATGTAATAAATGCAACCGACAGAAAAAAGGATTCGCAAGACCTTAATTCATCTAAAATGGTGGTTAAAACCTTTTCGTTTAAAATAGGATCATTTGTAACAATACTTGGTCGATATTCTAAAAATGATTCCGTGTTTTCATCGACAAAACCTGTTGTTACCGCATTTCTAATATTTAGTTTTAAGGCTTCCATTTTAATTTATGTCAATCAGTTTATCCACAATTGGAATATCAGCTGCAGCCCAATCGAGACTTCTTAGTTCTTTTAAAGTTAACCATTTATAATCAAGATGCTCATTCAATGTTAATATCCCATCAATAATTTCACATTCAAAAGTGTCCATTATTATTCTAAAATCTGGGTAGGAATGGTCGACTCTAATTAAAAATTTATTTATGCGAATTATTAAATTAAGCTCCTCCTGTATTTCTCTTATAATTGTTTGTTCAATTAATTCTGATTCTTCCACTTTTCCACCTGGAAATTCCCACTTTTTCGAAATATAATCGTATTTATTCTCATTTCTTTGGACACAAAGAATTTTATTATCTTGAATAATTACCGCGGCAGTCACATGAATTGTTTTCATGCTGCAAATTAATAGAATTTTATGACATGGCCAAAATTCCCAAAAAATCACTTTTTTTACTGATATAAATCCTATTATTTAATGTTTTTCAAATCTATTTTTGGCGCGAAAAGTTGTGTAACCTGAATTACTTTTTTTCTGTGAAACATGGCTTAACTTTGACTAAAATTAACACATATTTGTCATGAAAGTAGAACAAATTTACACCGGATGTATCGCACACGCTGCTTATTATTTAGAAAATAACGGAGAAGCAGCAATTTTTGACCCATTAAGAGAAGTTGCACCTTATATTCAGCGTGCAGACCTTGATGGAGCAAAAATCAAGTATGTTTTTGAAACGCATTTTCATGCAGATTTTGTTTCTGGCCATTTAGATTTGGCGAAAAAAACAGGAGCCACTATCGTTTATGGTCCAACAGCTAAACCTGGATTTGATGCCTTGGTTGCGACAGATGGTCAAGAATTTAAAATTGGAAATTATACGGTAAAGGTAATTCACACGCCAGGACACACCATGGAAAGTACTACCTATTTGCTAATTGATGAAAACGGTAATGAACATGGAATTATTTCAGGAGACACCTTGTTTATTGGAGATGTTGGTCGTCCTGATTTGGCACAACATGTTATTGCAGATTTAACGGAAGAAAAATTGGCAAATCATTTATTTGATTCCTTGAGAAATAAAATCATGCCGCTTTCAGATGACTTAATCGTATATCCAAATCATGGAGCAGGAAGTGCTTGTGGGAAAAAAATGAGCAAGGAAACTACCGATACCTTAGGAAATCAAAAGAAAACAAATTATGCTTTACGTGCTGATATGACTCGTGAAGAATTTGTGAAAGAATTACTCACAGGTTTGACAAATCCTCCAGGATATTTTCCGAAAAATGTACTGATGAACATTCAAGGCTACGAAAGTTTGGACACCGTTATGGAACGAGGAAAAAAAGCATTAGATCCCGAAGCATTTGAATTAGTTGCGAATGAAACACATGCTTTGGTTTTAGATACGCGTGACCCCGAAGTTTTTTCTAACGGATTTATTCCAAATTCAATCAACATTGGTTTAGATGGAAGTTTTGCGATGTGGGTGGGGGAATTGATTCTGGATATCAAACAAGAAATTTTATTAGTTACAGAAATAGGAAGAGAGGAGGAGGCAATCATTCGACTTTCACGAGTGGGTTACGACCATACCATCGGATTTTTGGAGGGAGGTTTTGATGCTTGGAAAAATGCGAATAAAGAAATTGACACTGTAAATCGAATTTCAGCTGAAGCATTTGAAAAATTGTATGACAGTAATCCAATAATTATTGATGTTAGAAAAAAAAGTGAGTTCGATTCAGAACATGTTTTAAATGCCATTAACGTTCCTCTTAATCAATTGAATGAAAAATTGAGCATGATACCAAAGGAAAAAGATTTCATTCTTCATTGTGCAGGGGGCTACAGAAGTATGATTGCAGCTTCAATGTTGAAATCAAGAGCCTACGATAATTTTGTTGATGTAGCAGGTGGTATGACAGAAATATTGAAAACAAAGGTTCCAAAAACAGAATATGTTTGTCCTTCAACTTTGTTGTAAGATTAATTAGTAAATTTAAATAATAGAATAATTGAGTCCCAGAATTTTCTGGGATTTTTATTTTACCTTTGCTACTTATAATTATTTGTAATGTCTGAAAAAATTACTATTTTCCATAATCCACGTTGTTCCAAAAGTCGCGAGAGTTTAGATTTATTATCTAATTCAAATTGTGAAATTGAAATTGTTGAATATTTAAAAGATGTTCCATCGGTGAAAGATTTAAAGGCAATCGTTAAAATTTTAGGTCTAAAACCGCAAGATTTAATTAGAAAAAGCGAAGAAGAGTTCAAAGTACATTTTCAAGGCAAGACCCTAAGTGATGCAGAATGGATCAAAGCTATGGTGAAATATCCAAAATTGATTGAGCGACCAATTGTCATAAAAGGGAATAAAGCGGTAATCGGAAGACCTCCAAGTTTGGTTTTGGAATTAATTTAAAATTTACAATTTATATTGTAGTTGTACCATAAAAGTTCGAGGTGCTTGAATATCTCCTGGTCGAGTTGCGTATTCCACATTGAGAATATTGTTTATCATAAATCCAGCTCTAAAATGGGCATTGATTTCATAACCTGATCTAAAATCAAAAACGGGAATTCCCTTATTGTTTAGTTGACGATATTGTTTCAATCCAGGTAAAATTTCAACTCCAGCACTTTTCGTTTCAAAAACAACGTCGATGTTTTTCATAAAACTCGTGTATCGTAAGGAAAAACCTAAACTAAATTTTTTGTATTTTGCCTCAATATCAGCTTTTGCTAAATGTTTAAAGCGATATTTTAACATATTAGTAGTTGTGTCTGAAAAGGTTGCTCGATAAGCTGAATCTTGATTCAAACTTATTGGATTCATATAGGTGTAACCGATCAAAGAAGTAATTTCTACATTTTTAATTTTGCCTTCTGAATTAAATGAAAATTCCAGACCGGAAATCCTTGCTTCTTCAGCGTTTTGAGCCTTAAAACCAAACCATTTTGCTATATAACCTGGATCATTTGGATTGATACTTGGCGTTACTCCTTCAGGAATATAAAAACCAAATGCAAATTCCATCATGTTTGAATATTGATTGACAAAACCAGCAACATCAATTAATCCTTTCCATTTTCCAATTTTAACTCCTTGTTTGATGCCAATTTCCGCAGCCCAACCTTCTTCACGTTGTAAATTTGGATTTGGGAAAATATTTAAGCTCCCTACCGAAGTTTGCGTAAAGCGCTCAGCAACTGATGGGTAACGAACTCCTTGTCCAAAAGAAGCTCTAATGTGTGTGAATTTTAATAACTGATATGAACTTGCAATTCGTACGATTGGATAAAATGGAATTTTGCTAGAATCTTTACCATAATAAAAGTCAGAATCACCACTTTTTCCATCTTGACTAAAATATTCGCCTCTTAAACCAGCAGTGAAATATAATTTTTTCCATTTCTTTTCAAATTGGCCGTAAATTGCATAGTTGTTTGAAAAATGATTGCCATATAAAGCAGAATTAATTTGGTTTTTAGTGAATGATGCTCCAGCAGTTAATACATTTAAATTCCCCCATTTGCGCTGAAATTGATAATCCCCATAATAAACTTCCGAACTTGAACTCTGACTTAAATTAGTGTAATTCAGGTTATCAATAAAATAATATCTAGTTTTGAGGGCATGCGTATTTTTTTTGGAATCGGTGTATTTTAAGTAAGGATCAACTGAAAAACGAATTCCCTTGTTATAGGTTAAACTTGAAGCCAAATTACTTGTGTCTGCTCCTCCGCTCGGTGTATATCCGAGAGAATCACTTTGCCAAATGATGAAATTTCCTGTCTTTTGAATTTGAAAATTGTACCCTATTCCAGCCTTAAGATTCTTGATTTTATCAAATTTTAAAAATATTGTCCCACTTGTACGAATACGCTGTTCGGTTTCTCCTTGACGATAACCTTTGTCCGTTAATCCAGCGAGAGAGAAATTATAGCCAATTTTTTTATGCATTTTACTGGCATAAAAATCAACTAATTGCATGGTAGGATTTGAATTCCACCATTTCAAACTTTCTCTTTTAGGATCACCATAAACCGCATTTTGTAATTTGAATCTAATTTCAGCTTTTTCTTTGGGTTCTTTTTCAATGAGCGAAATAATTCCATTTAAGGCACCACTTCCATATAAAACAGAAGATGCACCTTTTAAAACCTCAATTCGCTGCGTGCTTTCTAAAGGAATTGTATTCCATTTAGCATCACCAGCATCAGCTGAAAGCATTGGAACGCCATTCCAAAGCAATAAAACACGACTTCCAGCACCGTAAGCAAAACCACTTCCTCCACGTATACTAACTTGTCCGTCCATCGCATATACTCCTGGACTTTGGTCCAAGGCTTGCTCGATATCCGTGATTCCTTTGTTGTTAATCATTTCAGGTTTTAAAACTTCCAAAGAAATAGGAATTTCTTCTACGCGCTGTCCACGACGAGAAGAACTAATTACAATAGTTTCAGTTTCCATGATAATCGGTTTCAAAGATACAATTAGGAGCTCATTCGGAAGGCTTCCAACAACGATTGTATCATTGACGAAGCCGTCAAAATGAACAAGTAGAGTAAGGGGAAAGGATTTATATGAAATTGAAAATTTTCCAGTGCTGTCATTTACAACTTTATTTCCTTCTGATGAAAATACTTTTGCACCAACAAGAATTTCAGAATTTGAATCATCATATACTATTCCTTTTATTTCTTGAGAAAAAAGAAAAGTAGGAAAAGTTAACAAAAGTAAAAGTAAACGCATTTGCATATTAAATTTGGTTTCGAAAATAAAGAAAATATTGTGTAAAAAACAATTTATCAATTTTATTTTTAAATTTACCCAGTTTAATTTTAAAAAAAAATATCATGCAGAAATTTATACTTTTAATCATTTTTAGTTCAATTTTTTCATTTGTAACACTTGCTCAATGTACGCCTGGTGCAAATTACGCAGATTCACTTTTTGGTGCTTGGCCAGATACTACAACCAATTTTCCGGCAGGACAAGAAAATGTATCTTATGTTACAGATTTAAATTTTAAAGTTCCAAGTGATGCTGGTGATATTGATCCTGCTTTTATGGGAAATCAAATTATAGATTTTACTGTTGATAGCGTTGTTGGTTTGCCTGCTGGTTTAGATCATGCCTGTAATATTGCTTCATGCAATTATACAGGTGGTTCAAATGGTTGTGCTCAAATTTTGGGAATTCCTACTTCAACTGGAATGCACGATATTACGATTCATATAACGGCAAATTTATCAGTGTTTGGTTTTCCAGTTCCAGTTCCTTATTCTTTTAGCGGTTATCATATTTTTATTGAGCCTCAAGGAACTGCAAACATTTTAGAAACAAAATTCGACAATGTTTCTGTTTATCCAAACCCTGCGAAGGACATAATCTATTTGAAAGAATTAAATCAGAAAATGGAAGCAATTGAAATCCAAGATGCTTCAGGGAAAAGTATTATCTTAAAAAATTCTGATTTAAATGAATTGAACATTTCTAGCTTGGAAAACGGCATTTACTTTATTAAAATTTATTTTAGTGATAAACAAGAAGCTGTTCGCTTTGTTAAGTTCTAAAGTTTAAGTAGTTTCATTTGAAAAAGCAATCTACATTTTTATTTTATCTTTTAGGAGCCTATGTAGTGTTGCAATTTTCATGGTGGGCTTATCATATTATTCAATTAACGCAAGAAGTTGGATACGAACAAGCTGCCGTAAACAAAAGAATTGGGATGATAATTGGGGAAGGATTAGTTTTCTTCCTCATTTTAATTTTTGGGATTTGGAGAATAATTCGTTCCATCAAAAAAGAGCACGAATTGGCAAAACATCAGCATAATTTTATGTTGTCCGTTACACATGAACTAAAAACGCCTTTAGCCTCCACAAAGCTTTATTTGCAAACGCTTCTAAAGCGGAATTTTGAAGCAGAAAAGCGTGACGAATTGCTCCAAAAAGCACTTTTAGAAAATAAGCGATTGGAAGAAATTGTTGATGCGATTTTAATATCTGCCAGAATTGAGAACCGTACATTTGAAATTCACAAAGAGAAAATTGAATTAGTGAAGGAAATTGAAGAAATCATCTCTCATTTTCATTTAAAATACAATTCTTCCTTTATCTTTTTAACAGCTAAAAAAAATATTGAAATATTCAGTGATTTATTTATGATTCGAACTATAATCATGAATTTACTAGAAAACGCTGTAAAATATGCTGGAATTCAGGAGCAAATTGAAATTAATTTACATTCAAACGCGCAAGGAATTGTTATTCAAGTAAAAGATTTGGGACCAGGAATACCAAAGGAACAACAAGAAATCATTTTTCAAAAATTTGTGCGCTTGGAAAACGAAGAAACACGTTCAAAAAAAGGAACTGGTTTAGGATTATTTATCGTGAAAGAATTTACGTCCTTATGCGGTGGAACAATTAGCTATAGCAATAATTCGCCTAAAGGATCTGTTTTTGAATTAAAATTTCAGGCATAAAAAAAACCCTCAAGTAATTGAGGGTTATATAATTAATATCCACTAATTAAAATGCCTTTCTATCTTGTAAATTTTTTAGAGCGTCTTTCAATTGTTCTTGCGTGTAATGTATACGTTTATCTAAACCCTCTGAGATCAAAATCAATTCATTTGCTTTAGAATAATCTCTCACTGCAAAATTGATACATGAAAGCATGTAATTACATACACCCCCAATTTCAGAATTTACTCTGACTTTTTTCTCTTCAGCATTTAATTCCTTTAAAGCTTCTTCATAAATTCCTATTGCTTTTTTGATTCCTTCATCTTCTAAAGTGTAATTTTTTGCTTCCAACCATTTTGTAACCAAATCTGCTGCCTCATTTAAGTCAGTGTAGTCAAACTTTCTAGATTTTACTTTGATAGGATTTAGTAATGCTTTATGTATTCCGAATAAATATTCAGATTCTATTCTCATAAAAGCCAATGCCGTTGCATTTTTTACTGCATTTCTATACTCGTTTTGATAGGTTTGAGAATAATTTGCATCCGCTGACTCTTTACTGTCATTACTTGCTTTTACATTAAAATTTAACGGATGTGTCTCAGATTTAATGAAAACACCTGACTTGCTGTAAATTTCAATAGAAACAGTAAATCGATGAGATGAAGAATAATGATATTTGGTATATGAAACAGGTTTTCCATTTACATTTTTTTGTTCTTGACTTGTTGAATATTGTTTTGGTGTTATAACATTTGATCGATTACTAATCTTTAAATATAGGTCAGATAATGCTGCTTCAGCAACTAAAGAATATTTTTCAGGATTAATATATCCCTCCACATAAGCTTTGGAAGACAAATCTTCAGCATTAAAACATTCTATATAAATAGCTTTTGCATCAACGTAATCTTTAGTTTTTGGTGGTACGGTGAAATCAATTTCAAAATTTTTTGTTGGGTCTAAGTTTTGAGAATTCCCAACAAATGAAAGAATCAACGTTGAGCAAAATAATAATTTTTTCAGCATGGTTTTATATTTTATATTTGGTTATTTTCAAACAAATCTATAAATTATTTTTAGTTTTGCAATAAATTTAACTACAAGTTAACACGCATGATACAATTATCGAAACGTTTAGAAGCAATGGAAGAGTCTGCAACCCTTGCAATGGCTCGAATTTCAAGAGAATTAAAAGCACAAGGGAAAGACATTATTTCACTAAGTTTAGGTGAACCTGATTTTCATACACCAGATTTTATCAAAAAAGCTGCTGTTGAAGCAATGGAGCAAAATTACACCACATATACTCCAGTTTCTGGATACGATGATTTGCGTGAAGCAATTTCCATGAAATTTAAACGAGATAACAATTTGATTTACAGTAAAGAACAAATTGTTGTATCTACTGGTGCTAAACAATCGATAGCAAATGTTGTCTTGAGTTGTGTTGATCCAGGTGAAGAAGTTATAATTCCTGCTCCGTACTGGGTTTCTTACGTAGAAATTGTGAAATTTGCAGAAGGTGTCCCAGTGGTAATTCAAGCAACGATTGATTCTGATTTTAAAATCACTGCCGAGCAATTAGAAAAAGCCATCACGCCAAAAACAAAAATGATGATTTTTTCTACACCTTGTAACCCAACTGGTTCTGTGTATACAAAAGAAGAGTTGAAAGCTTTGGCAGATGTAATAGCGAAATACCCAAATATAGTTGTGATTGCAGATGAAATTTATGAGCACATCAATTTCGCTGGTCATTATGCAAGTTTGGCAACTTTTGAAAATATTTACAACCAAGTTGTTACGGTGAACGGAGTTTCAAAAGCTTGGGCAATGACAGGTTGGAGATTAGGTTTTATTGGCGCTCCGAAAAATATTGCTGATGCTTGTAACAAAATTCAAGGTCAGTTTACCTCTGGAGCAAGTTCGATAACACAGCGTGCTGCTATTGCTGCGATGAATGCCGATCCAAGCGTTTTAAACGACATGATTGCTGCATTTAAAAACAGACGTGATTTGGTCTTAAGTATTTTGAATACCATGCCAGGTGTGAAAACTAACGTTCCTCAAGGTGCATTTTATGTTTTTCCTGATGTTTCATCTTTCTTTGGAAAATCTTACAACGGAACAACAATTAAAAATGCTGATGATTTATGTGTGTTTTTGTTAAGCGAAGCTTTGGTGGCTTTGGTAACTGGAGATGCTTTTGGTGATCCAAATTGTATTCGAATTTCTTATGCAGCTTCGGAAGAAACTTTAACAAAAGCAATGAATCGTGTGAAAGAGGCCTTGGCGAAACTAAAATAGTTATGAGATTTGAGTAATGAATTATGAGTTTAATTTTGATTACAGGAATTTTGTAATTAACTTTAATCAACAATTAAATCAAAAATTCATGAAAGAAAGTGTTTTAAAAACCAAAAGTTTTAGTTTTGCAGTTGAAACAATAAATTTGTACAAAAAATTAAATGAAGAAAAAGAATATGTAATAAGTAAGCAATTACTTCGATCTGGAACGTCAATTGGAGCAAATATCAGAGAAGCAAATAATGCCCAAAGTTTAGCTGATTTTATACATAAATTGTATATTTCCCAAAAAGAATGTGATGAATCAATGTATTGGTTAGAATTATTAATAGAAACAAATTACATTAGCGAAACTGAATTTAATAATATATATTCGAAGTCAAATGAATTGTTAAAAATGTTAAAAAGCAGTATATTAACAACAAAATCAAAACTTAAGTAGTTATTTTTGTCGAGAGATGAAACAACTAATAACTCAAAACTAATAACTCATAACTCAAAAAGTGGATATTCAAGCATTATTTGAAAGTTTCAAAAGCAAAAAAATCATCGTTTTAGGTGATGTAATGTTAGATGCTTATATTCTAGGTAATGTTACACGAATCAGTCCTGAAGCGCCGGTTCCGATTGTCAATTTAAATGAAACGGATGATCGATTAGGTGGAGCTGCAAATGTTGCTTTAAATTTGGTTTCACTTGGAGCAAAAGCCTTTATTTGTTCTGTGATCGGTAAGGATGTTGAAGGAAATAAGCTAAAAGATTTATTAGAAGAAAACAAAATTGATGCTGCGGCGCTTGTTCAAAGTGAAACACGTAAAACAACTGTCAAAACAAGAATTATTGGCAATAAGCAACAACTTTTAAGAATCGATTCTGAACAAACAAATGATATTTCTGTTTTAGAAGAAGAGGCTTTGTTCGAACAAATTGAAGGATTGGTGAAAAACGGTATTGATGCCTTAATTTTTGAAGATTACAATAAAGGTACTTTAACTGAATCACTAATTCAAAAAGTGATTGCATTGTGCCAAAAAAACAATATAAAAACGACAGTTGACCCAAAGAAAAAGAACTTTTTTGCTTATCAAGGAGTTAGCCTTTTTAAACCAAATTTGAAAGAATTGAAGGAAGGTTTAGATGTGCAATTTTCAATGAAAGATAAACAAGCCTTTTTTGATGCAGTTGATTTGTTGCGCACAAAATTAAAACAAGAAATAACATTTATCACTTTGTCAGAGCATGGCGTTTTTATAAAAGATGATAATTCGCAAGATCTTGTTCCAGCCCACGTTAGGAACATAGCTGATGTAAGTGGTGCAGGAGACACTGTAATTAGCCTAGCTACTTTGTGTTTGAGTGCTGATTTAGAAATTAAAGATATTGCAGAAATATCAAACCTTGCTGGTGGATTGGTGTGTGAAAAATCTGGTGTGGTGAGTATTGACAAAGACGAATTGATGCAGGAAATGCAAATGATATACAAATAAAATGAGCGAAAAAAAAGTAGTTAAGCCTTACGGTAATGTTGATAAAAGTAAGAAAGAAGAAGTAGCTGAAATGTTCAACAATATCTCAGCTAAATACGATTTCTTGAATCACTTTTTGTCGCTTGGAATAGATAAATTGTGGCGTAAAAAAGCTGTCAAAATGTTGGCTGAAATAAAACCAAAACGCATTTTAGATATCGCTACAGGAACAGGAGATTTTGCCATCGAATCCTTGAAATTGAATCCAGAAGAAATTGTTGGTATGGACATTTCTGAAGGAATGTTGTCCATGGGAAGAGAGAAAATGGTGAAACGTAAAGTGGATCACATTATATCTATGCGTTTGGGAGATTCTGAAAATTTACCTTTTGAAGATAATTATTTTGATGCTCTTACTGTTGGTTTTGGCGTTCGTAATTTTGAAAATTTAGAAAAAGGTTTAGCAGAAATGTTGCGCGTTGTGCGTCCTGGAGGAAAATTATTGATTTTAGAATTTTCAAAACCAAAGAAATTTCCAGTAAAACAATATTACGCGTTTCATTCCAAATACATTATCCCATTTTTTGGTAAACGTATTTCAAAAGATGAAAAAGCCTATGCCTATTTACCAGAATCTGTTGCAGCTTTTCCAGAAGGTCAAAACTTTGAAAATATTCTAAAATCTTTGGGATACAAAAATGTGAATTCTACCTTGGTTTCAGGTGGAATTGCAACAATTTACGCTGGAACAAAATAATACAACTCTTTAAGCGTTAAGGCTACATGAAGTATTTCGGAAAATATCTTGTTTTAATCGTTTTCGTTTCCATTGCAAGCAGTTTATTTGCACAGAAAGTTAAGCAAAAAAATTACCGAAAATTTGACGATCAATTGATTCATTTTGGCTTCATGTTGGGAGGGAATACAGCTGATTTTTACACACTTCCCGTATCAAATGCCTTTGAAAAATATGGAATTACAAGCATTGAAAACGACGCCCAACCTGGTGGACAATTAGGAGTTGTAACCTCCATGAAACTCGGAACTCCTGTTTTACGTTTGCGTTTTATACCTTCACTTTCTTTTCAAGAACGTGTTTTAAGGTATTATACTTTGCCTACAGATCCAACAAAAACGAAAGACGATATGAATGAGGAACGCGTCAATTCAACTAATCTGGATTTTCCCTTGATGTTGCAATTCAGAACCCTACGCTATAATAATTTTGCCATGTATGTTTTGGGAGGCGCACAATATACCTACGATTTGCAATCTAGTGAAAAATCAAATCAGTCTTTTACAGATCCATTTGTAAAAATTAAAGCAGCTGATTGGCAAGGGCAAGTTGGATTGGGTGTCGAATTTTTTGCAGTATATTTTAAAATGGGACTTGAAATCAAATATTCCCAAGGTTTTCACAATGCCTTAATTAATGATTTCACTCCAGTTTCTTTACCTTTAGATCAATTGAGAAATAAGGTTTGGAGTTTTTCAATTATTTTCGAAGGATAATTCAATTTTTAACCTATAATATACTATTTTGATGAGGTAGACGTTATAGGTTTATGAATCAAAGACTTAGATTTATTTCTCTGCTTATTTTAAGTTTTCAAGCAAGCCTTTTGTTTGGACAAAAAATAAAACAAAAGAATTACCGCAAATTTGATGAGCAACTTTTTCATTTTGGTGCTATTTTAGGTGGAAATACAGCAGATTTTTATATGTTGCCAGTTGCCAATGCTTTCGAAAAATATGGTGTAACATCAATTGAGAACCATAGTCAACCTGGTGGACAAATTGGACCGCTTGTAAATATGAAGTTGGGAACGCCCTTGTTACATTTGAGATTTAGTCCATTAATTTCCTTTCAAGAGAGGGTCTTGAAGTATTATACATTATCTTCAGATCCAGCAAAAACGAAAGACGATATGAATGAGGAACGCGTCAATTCCACAAACCTAGATTTCCCTTTGACCTTGCAATTCAGAACCTTGCGCTATAATAATTTTGACATGTATGTATTGGGAGGTATGCAATACTCCTACGATATGCAATCTACTGAAAAATCAAACCAATCTTTCGCCGATCCATTTGTAAAAATCAAAGCTGCTGATTGGCAAGGTCAAGTTGGAGTGGGTGTGGAATTCTTTGCTGTCTATTTCAAAATGGGACTTGAAATCAAATATTCCCAAGGTTTTCACAATGCACTAATTAATGATTTCACTCCTGTATCTTTGCCTCTAGACCAATTGCGAAATAAAGTTTGGAGTTTTTCAATAATTTTTGAAGGATAATTTGAGTCTTTACATAAAGTCCTATTTCTTTTTGTTGACTTCATAATATCATTTTTATAATTATTTTTGTAGAAAAAAATCATGATTCAACGTATTCAAACTTTATATTTATTGATTAGTGTAATTTGTCTTGGAATAGTTAGTGCAGGAATAAGTCTTTTCAGTATATCTCACAAGGTTTATCAAGGTGAAATCAATTCTTTTGGACGCACAGTTTTAGAATCAAATGGAAAATTACACAAATTTGAAAGTTTCCCCCTTTTTATTTTAAGTATTTTGACTGCCCTGTTGACCATTGCAATTATTTTTAATTATAAAAAATTAAAAACACAATTAAGTTTAACTAAAATCTTAATTGTTTTATACTTAATTAATATTGCCATTTACCCTGTTTATTATTGGCATATCATAAAACCAATTGATACAGTTGTGGATGCAACACAAACTCCAACTCTTGGATTTTATATTTTAGTCGCTGGTTTCCCTTTTTTAATAATGGCATTTTTAGGAATTAAAAAGGACAAAAACCTACTAGATTCCTTGAATCGTTTACGTTAAGTAGACACTATAAATTAGAAATCATTATCTTTGTTGTCCATTCCGATAGCTATCGGAACTTTTTTCTGGACTAGAAAATTATACATACACATGAAAAGAATTAAAATTGCTGACATTTTATCAAACTCCAAGGTAGGAGATCAATTAGTAGTAAAAGGATGGGTCCGTGCTTTCAGAAGCAATCGTTTTATCCAAATTAATGATGGTTCGACAATCAATAATATACAAGCTGTTGTTGACTTTGAGAATTTTGATGAGGCAATTTTGAAAAAAATCACAACAGGTGCTGCGGTAGGTTTGACAGGTGTTTTGGTTGAATCTCAAGGAGCTGGACAAGCGATTGAATTACAAGTTTCTGAAATTGAAATCATTGGTGAAGCAAATCCAGATGATGTACAAAAAACGGTGATGCAACCTAAAAAACACAGTTTGGAGTTTTTGCGTGAACAAGCACATTTGCGTTTCAGAACAAATGTTTTTGGAGCAGTTTTCAGAATCCGTCACGGGGTTTCTTTTGCGATTCATAAATTTTTCAACGATAAAGGGTTTTACTATTTACATACGCCAATTATTACTGGTTCAGATGCTGAAGGAGCGGGTGAAATGTTTCACGTTTCAACTTTAGATGCGCAAAATCCTCCTTTGGTTGATGGAAAAGTTGATTTCTCTGAAGATTTCTTTGGAAAACAAGTAAACTTAACGGTTTCTGGTCAATTGGAAGCAGAATTAGGTGCTTTGGCCTTAGGTCAAGTGTATACTTTCGGACCAACTTTTAGAGCTGAAAACTCCAATACTTCTCGTCATTTGGCTGAATTTTGGATGATTGAACCAGAGGTTGCTTTCAACGACATCAACGATAATATGGATTTGGCAGAGGAAATGTTGAAATACATTTGTCAATACATCATGGATAATTTTGCAGACGATTTGAAATTTTTATCTGAGCGTGAAGTTCAAGAGCAAGCTTCAAAACCTGCAAATGAACGTAACGAAATGACTTTGATTGAGAAGTTAAACTTTGTTGTTGCAAACGATTTCAAACGCATTACATATACCGAAGCGATTGATGTTTTGGTCAATTCAAATCATTACAAAAAGAAAAAATTCAAATACGACGTGGAATGGGGCACAGATTTACAATCCGAGCACGAGCGTTATTTGGTGGAAAAAGAATTCAAACGCCCAGTAATTATTGTGGATTACCCAGCTTCTTTCAAAGCTTTCTACATGCGTAAAAACGAAAATTGCGCAGAAGGAAAACAAACTGTGGCAGCGATGGATATCCTTTTTCCAGGAATTGGTGAAATGGTTGGAGGTTCGCAACGTGAAGAACGTTTGGACGTACTAAAAGAAAAAATGGCCGCTTTCAACATTCCAGAAGAAGAATTGTGGTGGTATTTAGAAACTCGTAAATTTGGTACGGTGCCTCATGCCGGTTTCGGTTTAGGTTTTGAGCGAATGGTGATGTTTGTAACAGGTATGTCTAACATTCGTGATGTGATTCCTTTCCCGAGAACGCCTAAGAATGCGGAGTTTTAAAAAATAATTTATGGAAAATTCAGATATCCGCTGGGAACAACGCTTTTCAAATTTCAAGAAGGCTTTTGCGCAACTAGAGCGATTTATTGCTGAAAAGGAATTAAATGAAATGGAGGAGCAAGGCTTAATTAAAGCATTTGAATACACCTATGAATTAAGCTGGAAAACATTACAAGATTTATTGAAAGACAAAGGTTACCAAGATATTCTTGGGCCAAAACCTGTCGTGGAACAAGCTTTTCAAGATGCTTATATTGTGGATGGTACTGCCTGGATGCAAATGCATAAAAGCAGAAATTTGACCAGCCACACATATGATGAGGAAACTGCTGATGAAATTATAGAAAAAATTAGATCTGTGTATTTTGATTTATTTCACAAATTAAAGATCCGTTTAGAGCAAGAACAATCTGGCAAATAAAATACATTTTTAATGAACGAAGATTCTAAATATGGTTTATCTGATGCTGACTTAACACGTATAATTTCGGTCTGCAAAGCCAATTCAAAAATCGATAAGGCAATTCTTTTCGGTTCACGTGCTAAAGGTAATTATCAAACCGGGTCAGATATCGACATTGCCTTGATTGGTGCAAATTTGAAATTAGATGATGTTTTAAATTTATCCATTGAGCTAGATAACTTAGATTTAGCTTATAAATTTGATTTGCTTATTTTTGATAGAATCAAAGAAGAAAAATTAATAGAACACATTGAACGAGTTGGGGTGGATTTATTTTCCTAAAACTCCAAAATAAAGTATTTTTAATTCAATCGGTTTTAGCTTTCTTTTCCTTCTTCGATTTAAAAAAGTTGTTGCCATCCATGTCAAATCGCAGTGAAAAATTAACGCAATAGGTCTGTTTTAAGGTGCTATTTTTAGTTACTGGGAACAATTGCGCCACGTCAAGTCTAAAAATTTTGTAGCCAAAACCTAAGCCTAATGTTACCAATTTTCGATTTCCTTTTGTATAGTGTTCATAAAAATAACCTGCTCGAATTGCTCCGAAATACTTTTTATCTTGTGTTTGAAATCTTGCTTCTGTGCCAACTTGATGTATTATTTCTCTCCATTCTTCTATTTTCCCAGTAGGTGCATCGTAAAAACTTTGCAGAATGCCTTGAAAAGTATTCACTTCAGGATTAAAACCTGCAACAATTACATTATTTCCTAAAGAATCCTTTTCATAAATTGGAGGACTTGGAACCAAAAGTTTTGACGCTTGATATCCTAAATCAAGTTCAAAAATGTGATTCGTTTTTTGTTTCCATTGGAAGGTAAATAAAGTCCCAAGTTTTAGTTCTTGTGGAATAAAATCCTTAATTGGTGAATCGGAATAACTCACTTTGTTGCCAATGTTTAAAAAAGCAAGTCCTAGGTTCCAATTGACTTTAAAGTTTTTTTTCTGATAAATAGCTTTCCTATAATTGAATCCGAAACCCATTGCTATAGCTTTTGCGGGATGCGTCTTTACATTTGCTATGGTTGCACCATTAGTTAAATCTGAATGAATATATTTCAAACCACATCCCAAAGAGAAATTCTTGGAAAATGCATAAGCGTATTTCAAATTCAAAAAATATTCATTTGGATCTTTATGAATCAAATTTCCAACTGAACCTGTAGTTGTTATCTCACCTAAGGAAAATTGTCTTGCAGAAAACCCAAGGGCGTGTTTGCCAAAATCCTGATAATAAGCGCTTTCAAAGAGTTTAATATCCGGAGCTAATCCTTTTAACCAGGGAGAATAATTTAAAACTTGAAAACCCATAACCTTTTTACCGTTAGCAAGTAAGGCTGGGTTTTGATCAAGTCCGTTTTGCATGTAATTTTCTGAAGCAACAACACCAACGTAACCTGAGCCCATAGATTGTGCATTGCTAATTATGCTAGCAAAAGGTACTGCAGTTGTAATTGTATTTAATTGATTTTCTTGCCCCTTTAGTATATTACCAATTAATAATGCTAAAGAAAGAATAATAGATTTTTTAAATCTCATAATTACTCATTTTCAGGTTTTGTAAATGTAATGAAAGTTATCGGATAAAAAAAAATCCTAAGTTATTTTATGCTTTTTGCCTTCGGAAAGTATCAATAAATTAATTTAACCTTCAAAATTAACCTTTATTTTGATACTAGTAATTTCATTATTAACCCTAATTTTGATATTTTAAATTGATAAAATTAACCCTAATTTTGTAATATTCTTTGAAATATTTTATATCTTTGTAGGAAATATGAAGTGATGTTTTACAGAAAAGCCATAGAAAATTTAGTGAATTGGAAAAACTCAAGTAGCAGAAAACCTTTGGTGATACGTGGGGCAAGACAAGTTGGTAAAACAACACTCGTAAATGAGTTTTCAAGAAATTATACCCAATATTTATATCTCAATTTAGAAAAAGCGGAGAACAAAAATTTGTTTTTAGAATACACTGACATACAAGAAATCGCGCAGCAATTATTTTTTAAACACAATTTGCAATGGAGCGAAAGAGCAAATACCTTGTTGTTTATAGACGAAATACAAGAAGTGCCAACAGCCATCAATTTTTTGCGTTATTTCAAGGAAGATTTACCAGAATTACATGTTATAGCTGCTGGAAGTATGTTAGAAACTCTTTTAGGAAAAAACATCAGTTTTCCTGTTGGGCGAGTTTCCTATTTGGTGTTGAGACCAGTTTCTTTTGAAGAGTTTTTAGTGGCGATAAATGAAAAATTAGCCTTTGAACAATTGCATCACGTTCCCTTAAATTCATTTGCATATTCGAAATTGCTAAAATTATTTCACACCTACGCAATCATAGGAGGAATGCCAGAAATCGTGGAAGAATTTGCCAAAAATAGAGATTATACTTCTCTGAAATTTAAATACGAAGAGTTACTCAATTCCTATCACGAAGATGCTGAAAAATATGCCAAATCACCCGAACAATTGCAGTTGATACGCTTTTTATTAGATCAATTGTTATTTGAAGCGGGAAATAGAATCACGTTTCAAGGTTTTGGGAAATCGAATTACAAATCAAAAGATGTGGGAGAAGTTTTGCGAACCTTACAAAAAACACATTTAGTTCATTTACTTTATCCCTGCACAGGTTTTGGAATCCCAGTGGAACAAGATTTTCGTAAAAGTCCAAGATTACAATTTCTAGACACCGGTTTAATAAATTACAAAGTTGGTTTGCAGCTAGAAATCATAGGTTCGAAAGATTTGTGTTCAGTATACCAAGGTAGGATGATCGAACATTTGGTCGGCCAGGAACTTTTATCCACCTTAAGTTTACCCCTAGAACGCATCTATTTTTGGGTACGTGACAAAAACAGTTCGAGTGCCGAATTGGATTTCGTTTATCCCTTTGAAGGAAAATTAGTTCCAATAGAGGTGAAATCTGGACCAAAAGGAACAATCAAATCTTTGACTTTATTCATGGAGCAATCACAATTGAATTTCGCCATACGTTATTATGCTGGAGAATTGAAATTAGATACCGTTCAAACACCAAGAGGGAAAAATTTTTATCTCTTGAATCTACCGTATTTCTTGGCTTCCAAAACAGAAGACTATATCAAGTGGTTGTTGGAAACTTTGCCAAAGGAAGAACTCAATTTAGTGCAAGAACCTGTAGGTGTTTACCAGAAAACGAAAAAACCTGAAAAAGTCGCTTCCACTTTGGATGAATTGTCGGATGAACATTTCAAAATATTGGCTTTTTGCAAAACAGAAGCCAGACAAAGTAAAGAAATTATCGCAGATTGTTTGCATTTGAGTTTTCAAACACGGAATAAAAGACTATATATCAAACCTTTACTGGATTTGGGCTTACTCGAATGGACGGATAAGGAAAATCCTAAAAACAGAAGACAACAATATCGTTTGACGGAAAAGGGTCTAAAATTGATAAAATCATACTTGTAGCGACCTTGCATGCAAAGTCCCTACAAGTATGATGTTTTTATCGTTTAACAATCCGTTTTGTAAAAATTTGCCCCTCATTCTCAACTGAAATCATATAAATTCCCGCATTCAAATTCCCAATTTCAAGTGTAGTGTTTTGGCGTAAATTTCCTTTTAAGACTGCTTGATTGAGCATATTTGTTAAAGTGAAAGTTGCATTTTCGTCATTTCCTAAGAATTCAATTACCACTTCATTCGTAGCTGGATTCGGGAACACTTTGAACGATTGTTTCTCGTTTGATAATTCCTCTGAAGCCAAGGAACATGCTGGGAGATAATCGATTAATGCTTTGTACATCAAAACAGTTATTCCGTCGATGGCAGACCAATCGTCATTTGAAAGACCACAAACTACTGCACTGCTGCAAGGATCGTACACAGAACGTGACTTGTAACCGTGTGTTGAGCCACCATGACCCCAATTTTCACGGTCGTAAAAATTAGTGCGTTGGATACCAAGTCCATAATTTCCAATTCCGTCAAAGTCAACAAAGTTTGTCAATTCATCAAAAGAACTTTGACTTAAAACTTGTCCATCCATCAAGGCATGATACCAGTGCGCCATATCAGCAGCAGTTGAAAAAATTGCTCCTGCAGGTCCACCAGCACTATTCAAGGAAACTCTCGAAGTATCGTGGTAATCCACGTGATCGTGCCAACGATGAGCCAACGGAGTTATTTCTGCTTCACCGTAATCGTAAAAAGTATTGTTGAGGTTTAGGGGAGTGAAAATGTTTTGTCTCACCAATTGCGCCATCGTCTGGCCTGTCGCTTCTTCCGCTATCATTCCTGCCAAAATATAGTTGATGTTTGAATAACTATAAGATGTACCAGCAGGAAAAAGTGCAGCACCCAAATAGGAAAAGACTTCAGCTGATGAAAATTCATGTGTTGGGTGCGCATTGATCGAATCGAGAAGAGATGTTGAAAAGAATGGATCTTCAATACCGCTTGTGTGATTTAATAATTGTCGCACAGTTATGGCAGGATTTACATTTGGAATGGGATCCAACCACGTACTAATCGGACTATCTAAATCAATGATTTGTTGTTCATCCAATTTGAGCATTGTAACTCCGATAAACAATTTAGAATTGCTCGCTAATCCTTGTTTCATGTCCGGAGTTAGGTTTACTCCTGGATGAGAAATTCCACTGACACCCGTCCAATAACCTTCTCCAGGACAAAAAATGCCAATCGAAACGCCTTTTGTGTTGCCTGTGCCAGCGAAGATATTCACAAGGCTATCTAATTTGATTTGCAACAAAGTGCTTAAGTTTGGACTTACTGTTTGCGCTTCCACAGTTTGGAGCATAGCAATGCCCATCACCATTAGGTAAATCATTTTCTTCATCATCTTTGATTTTAATAGTTAGTAATAGTTGGGCCTTTTTTTGAAAGTAGTAGTATTTCGCCCGTTGTTTCTTTTAAGACGAGGAAGTAAAAAAAGGGTTGCCTTAAAATTGAAAAAATTATTAGGAATGCATAATAAAAAAGATTGAAAAGTTTAAGTTTTACTTTCTTCAATCTGCAACCTAATATTGAACTTCCACCGTTATCTAGGTTCTATTTTTGTTTTTTTCTTACGTTTTTATATATCGAAAACTCCAAAAACTATACATGAATTTTAAACTATGTATAGAAAATCGAAAAATCTATACATGAAATTGGAGCTTTGTATAGAAAAATGCATTATCTTTACATGAAATTCGTGTTTTATGACTTGGGAACCAACTTTTTTGCCCTTAACATTTGATGTTGAAACGAAAGCTGTTTTGAAAAAATTAGCTGGAGCTCACCGCGCTTTGGCTGAGTTAAAAGGTACTGCTCAGAGTATTCCAAAACAAGACATTTTAATCAACACCTTAGCTTTACAAGAAGCTAAAGACAGTTCTGAGGTCGAAAATATTGTTACGACACATGATGAATTATATAAAAGTACTTTGAATGTAAATAATTATTTTTCTTCTGAAACCAAAGAAGTGCAAAATTACGTTTCGGCTTTGAAAAGAGGTTTTGAAATAGTCAAAACAAAAAAAGTATTGACGATAAATGGAATTCTTGAAATTCAGGAAGTTTTAGAAAAAAATAATGCGGGACTGAGAAAAATACCTGGAACAAATCTTAAAAATCAAGCAACAGGAGAAGTAATATTTACTCCGCCACAAGATAAAAGAGTAATCGAAGATTTGATGTTAAATCTTGAAAAGTTTATCAATGATTCAGAATTAACAGATTTGGATCCAATAGTAAAAATGGCGATAATTCATTTTCAATTTGAAAGTATTCACCCATTTTATGACGGAAATGGCAGAACTGGAAGAATTATCAATATTCTGTTTTTGGTTTTAAATGAATTATTGGAGTTACCAATTTTGTATTTAAGTCGCTATATTATTCGCCACAAGCAAGATTATTACAGGCTACTTCAAGAAATTAGAACAACAAACAATTGGGAAGAATGGATTGTTTTTATGATAAATGCTGTAGAAAAAACTGCCAATGAAACCATTCAATTGATTGCAGAAATAAAAGAAGTAATGCAAAAATATAAAATTCAATTAAGAGCTAATTATAAATTTTATAGTCAGGAATTATTAAATCATTTATTCAAACAACCTTACACAAAAATTGAATTTCTAATGCAAAATTTAGGTATTAGTCGCATAACTGCTAGCAATTACCTGAATCAATTGGCAAAAGATGGTTTGTTGAAAAAACAAAAAAATGGCAACACCAATTATTACATCAATGTTGAGTTAATGAACACTTTAACAAAATAAGTTATAAATAAAAATACCTATAAACTATACATAGTTATTATTGTATGTATAGAAAACTCCAAAAACTATACATGAATTTTAAACTATGTATAGAAAATCGAAAAATCTATACATGAAATTGGAGCTTTGTATAGAAATGGATTTCCTTTATACCAAAATATCCTAAGCCCAGATGGAAACGGCATCCTGCAATGGTGATTGAGGATTTAAGATTGAGCCTGTCGAAATACGCTCGAAATCTACCATTGCAGATACAGTGGACAGCTGGAAATAGCTCTGAAAAAAGCAAAAAAATTCAGAGAATTTCACAAAATCTAATTTTTTCTTATCTTTACCCCTAGTATGGCTTTAAAACAATATTTAGCACAAAAATTAGAACAGCGACTTTCGCCTCAGCAAATTCAATTGATGAAGTTGTTGCAAGTTCCGACCATGGAGTTAGATCAACGTATCAAACAAGAAATTGAGGAAAATCCTGCTTTAGAGGAGGGAAAAGACGAAAACGAAGAGGATTACGGAGACAACGAAAACGATGAATACGAGACAGAAACGGATGATGATTTTGATATTTCCGATTATTTCGACGAAGATTCAGCCGATTATAAAACGCAAAATAACAATTCCAGCAAGGACGATGAAGAACGTGTCGTGCCGCTTTCTGGTGATCAATCTTTTCAGGAAAAATTAACAGAACAATTGCATTTGTTGGATTTAGACGATACCCAATTTTTGATTGCAGATACCTTAATCGGAAACTTGGATGAATCGGGTTATTTAAATCGTGAGGTGGAAGCAGTGGTAGATGATTTGGCTTTTTCGGCAAACGTTTCCGTTACAGAAGAGCAAGTGGAGGAAGTTTTAGCTTTGATTCAAGAATTAGATCCCGCTGGTGTTGGCGCTAGAGATTTGAGAGAATGTTTGTTGTTGCAAATTGCCCGCAAACAAGAAGGAAATATTACGCTTTTCACTGCAAAAAAAATATTACAAGACCATTTCGAAGAATTTACGAAAAAACACTACGATAAAATTCAGAAAAAACTGGAAATCGAAGACGAAGATTTGAAACAAGCGATTGATGAAATCATCAAATTGAACCCAAAACCAGGTGGTTCGATGAAAGAATCAGCAAAATCGATGCAACAAATTATTCCAGATTTCATGTTGACTGAATTTGAAGGACAGTTGGAATTGACAATCAACGGTCGAAATTCTCCTGAATTAAAAATTAGTCGCGAATACGAGCGTATGTTGAGGACTTATGCTGAAGGTGCCAAAACGTCTAAAGCAGATAAGGAAGCGTTAACTTTTGTGCGCCAAAAATTGGAAAATGCCAAATGGTTTATTGATGCAATAAAGCAGCGTCAAAATACGTTATTGTTTACGATGGAGGCAATCATGAACTATCAACGTGAATACTTTTTAACTGGTGATGAAACCAACTTGCGTCCAATGATTTTGAAAGATATCGCGGATATGGTTGGCTTGGATATATCGACAGTATCTCGTGTGGCAAATAGCAAATATGTGCAAACAGGCTACGGAATTTTCCCCCTTAAATATTTCTTTTCGGAGTCACTTTCAACTGATTCAGGAGAAGAAGTTTCAACACGTGAGGTAAAGAAAATTTTGTCTGAAGCAATCGAAGGAGAGCACAAGAAAAAACCGTTAACGGATGATCGTTTGGCTGAATTGTTGAATGAAAAAGGATACAACATTGCACGTAGAACAGTTGCAAAATACCGCGAACAATTGAATATTCCTGTTGCACGTTTAAGAAAGGAGTTGTAATGAAAATCGCTGCAAATATCATTTCTTGGTTGTTTTTACCTTTATTGATGCCAATTTATGCAGTAGCCACAGCTATGTATTTGCCTTCTATGGAGTCAGGATTTTTTCAGCAGAATACTTTGTATTGGCTGAATCCTAATTTCAAAATTGTAGTGATTTTGTGGTTTTCTATTTTTTCTTTTTTAGCTCCTGGAATCTCACTTTTGATACTTAAATTTTCCAAAAATATTTCTACAATAGAAATTGATAACCGAAGAGAAAGAAGTCTTCCGATTACTATAACAGCAATGTTTTGCTTCATTTTAGGAGTGCTTTTTTTAGTAAAAGCTCCTGAGGGAATATTGCCAAAATCAATTTATGCTCTGCCTTGGGGAGGATTTATTGCTATTGTTTCAGCAGGAATCATCAACCGTAAAACCAAAATCAGTTTACATGCCATTGGTGCAGGAATGTTACTTGGATTTTTCGTCTCCTATTATAGTTTACAAGTCGCTTTTCACTTCGAAATCCTTGTTGTTTCAGTTTTGGTATGCGGTTTGGTAATGTCTGCTAGGTTGTATTTGGGAAAACACACGCTAAAACAAGTACTTAATGGTTGTTTGTTAGGATTTGTGAGTGTGTTTGCAAGTGTTATTTTGTTTACTTTTTTATATTAATTACAATGAAAAATAAAGTTATTGCTATCGTTCTATTAAGTTTAGGCTTATACACTTGTGGAACAGTTAATGAAAAAAACAAAGGAAAAGGATTAAATATCTTTCCAGTAGCTCAAGACAAAAACTTGGGGGCACAAGTTGCGGCAGAAATCGAGGGAAATCCGCAACAATATCCGATTTTAGATTCAGCAAGGAATGTAGACGTTTATAAATACATCTATCAAGTTAGAGATAATATTTTGAATTCAGGTAAAGTTGATTTCAAAGATGATTTCAAATGGAGAGTGAGAATAATTCACGATGACAAAACCTTAAATGCGTTTTGTACACCTGGCGGATATATTTATGTTTATACAGGGATTTTGAAATTTTTAGATTCGGAGGATCAATTAGCTGGAGTTTTAGGTCATGAAATTGGACATGCGGATATGCGTCATTCTACCAGACAAATGACAAAACAATTTGGAGTTTCTGTCTTATTAGAAATTATAGCTGGTAATAGAGCTTTGTTGAAGGATGTAACTTCAGCAATTGTAGGTTTGAAATTTTCTAGAACTCATGAAACTGAAGCAGATAAATGTTCTGTAAAATATTTGTGTCCAACAAAATACAATGCTGATGCTGGAGCGGAGTTTTTTGAAAAAATTCAAGCTTTAGGTGGAGACCGTCAACCAGAATTTTTGAGTACACATCCAAATCCTGAAAATAGAATTGAAGATTTTAGAAACATGAAAGTTACTTTAGGTTGTTCTGGAACTGATAAATTTAAAACAGAATATGCAGCTATGATTGCTAAATTACCTAAATAAGTATTATGCTATTTCATCTCAATGACAAGCAATTTATCGACACTTCAAAAGGAAAAGATATTTCAATTGCATTAACTAACGACGAACAAAATCCAAGAGCTTGGTATGTTGATCCGCCAGTTTTTGAGCCAGTTCGTGCAAATGGTTTTATTGGGTCTGTTGCAGAAGGAGGAGGAGTAAATTTTCGAAATATATTTTTTAACCCGCACGGACACGGAACTCACACGGAATGTTTGGGTCATATCACAGAAGAGGTTTATTCGATAAATCAGCATTTGAAATCCTATTTTTTTACAGCTAAAGTTGTATCGGTAGAAGCTGAAAAAAGAGGAGAAGATTTAGTTGTGACCAAGAATTCTTTTCCCGCATTAGAAGGAAATTTTGAAGCGATTATTATTCGAACTTTACCAAATTCTGAGTCAAAAAAACACTTGAACTATTCTGCAACAAATCCACCTTATTTGGATTTAGATGTCATTGAATTGCTGGAAAAACATCAGGTAAAACATTTATTATTAGACTTACCTTCTGTAGATCGCGAGGAAGATGGCGGCGTTTTAGCTTTTCATCACGCTTTTTGGAAAGTGCCCGAAAATCCGCAATTCGACAAAACAATTACCGAATTGATTTATGTTTCAGACGAAATTAAAGATGGAGATTATATTTTAAATCTTCAAACGGCTCCTTTCGAGAATGATGCTAGTCCGAGTAGACCGGTTTTGTTTGAGATTTTTGAGAAATAAAAAAACGTCGCCTAATTTAATAGAACGACGTTTGGATCAAGTATCTTGATTTCCCTAGTGTGAAACAACAAGTTTGCTGTTAAATTTCATTTCGCCCTCTTTTAATAGACTTACATGATAAACACCACTTTCCAAGATTGATACATCAACCGAAGTTAGTTGGGATTTTAAGTTCGTTTTGATTACGATTTTTCCTGCAATGTCCATAACAATTAATTCATAACCAACTTCATTCGTTTGAATTTGAAAGTCAGAACTGGCAGGATTTGGGTAAATCAAAACCTCGTTTACTTGATTTATACTAAGCGCCTTTAAGTTATTAAATGTGAAGCAATCAGATGTTTTTGTACAAGAATTTAAAGTAAGTTCTACTGCATATTCTCCATTTTGTTCCGGAACAAATGTTTGACTAGTTTCTCCAGAAATTGGTAAATTAGTAGTACAATCAATCCATTGATATGTTGCTCCAGCTTGAGCTACTGTTAATACTGAATCTTCCTGAGTTACACTTGCATTGATTGAATTGATAGTTAAGTTCAAAGTAATGGTTGAATCACAGCCTGTCGAATTTGCTAAAATTTGCGTATATGTTCCAGATAAAGTATAGACTTCACCATTCAACTCAAACGAGTCACATGCAGTTTCACTTAAATTGTTTGAACTAGAATTGTTGATGGTTAAATTCAATGTTATCGTACTGTCACAACCCGCAGAATTTGGAATAATTTGAGTGTAAACACCAGTAGTGGTATATGTTTCAGAACCTAAGGTATAAGATTCACAAGCCGTTTCTGTGAGTATTGAGCTACTTGGAGTGTTAATTGTTAATTCTAAATTTGCTGTGCTGTCACATCCTGAAACACTCGTAAACGTTTCCGAATAGGAACCTGAACTAGTGTATATTTGCCCGTTCCACTGAAATTCTGAACAAGCAGAAACCACTTCTGTGGTATGCTGAGTTGTATTAATTACCAATCCCAAAGTGAGTAAACTGTCACACCCAATGGAGTTTGTCAAAGTTTGAGTATAAGTGCCGCCTACTGTATAGGTTTCTCCATTTAAAACAAACGAATCACAGGCAGTTGCTTGGATGGTGTTTGTCGAAATCGGATTTATAGTCAAATTTAGGGTAATTGTGCTATCACATCCCACTGTATTTGAAATTGTTTGAGTATAAACTCCGGAAGCGTTGTAGATTTCACCATTCAGTTCAAAAGATCCACACGCTGTTTCAATTAAAGTTGCGCTTGTAGCTTGCTTGATGGTCAAGTTTAAAGTTAATGTGCTGTCACAACCAGCTCCACTTTGCAATACTTGGGTATATGTTCCTGAACTTGTAAAAGTCTCGCCATTTAAAGTAAACGAGTTACAGGCACTTTCCGTTAAACTTGAACTCGTGCTTGGGTTTATTGTTAAATTTAAGGTAAGTGTACTATCACAACCAGCTATATTCGTAAGGTTTTGAATGTAGGTTCCCGAACTTGTGTAAACTTCTCCGTTTAAATTGTATGCATCACAAGCTGTAAGTGACAATTGACTAGTTGTTGCCTGATTTACAGTTAGATTTAAGGTGATAATACTGTCACAACCGAACACACTTGTTAAGGTTTGAGTGTAAGTTCCTGACGTAGTGTAAGTTTCTCCATTTAAATTATAAGAGCCACAAGCGGTTTCGTTCAAAGTTGAAGTTGAGAAATTACTTATAGTTAAATTTAAGGTCAAGGTTGAATCACATCCACCATTTGTTGTTAAGTTTTGAACGAATGTTCCTGACGCAGTATATGTTTGTCCATTTAAGGTATAACTCAAACATGCCGTTTCAGTCACGATAGAACTTGCTGGGTGATTAATGGTTAAATTTAAAGTAATTGTGCTGTCACATCCAACATTATTTGTTAAAATTTGTGTGTAAACTCCAGAAGAAGTATAAGTCTGAGTATTTAGTGTGTAAGAATCACATGCCATTTCAGAAAGGAAACTAGTTGTTGGATTTAAGATGGTTAATTCTAAAGTTACAATACTATCGCATCCAGCTGTGGTGGTAAAAGTTTCGATGTATGTGCCACTTGACGTTAAAATGTTTCCATTGAAATTGTAATTTCCACATGTTGTTACTGCACTTGATTCTTGAAAACTTGGATTTACATTTATTGCAAATTCAGTTCTTGATGAATAACATCCATTATTTTCAACGCTTGCAAAATAACTTGTATTGTTCGATAATGTAGCAGTTGTAAAGCTTGAACTTGTTGCGGTAGCAAAAGGGATAAATTCATCTGTATACCAATAAATTGTTCCTGAACCTGTTGCTTCAAGTAGAGCTGAATTTCCTGAACAAATTATTGCTTGTCCTAGTGCATTTTGCGGAGCAGCTGGAATTTCATTTACTGTTACCGTAATTGCTGTTCGTGATTCAGAAATACATCCTGCAGGTAAAACTTGACTTTCAACGTAATAAGTCGTGTTAGCATTTAAAACTGGGGTTGTATAATTTGCTCCAGTGCCAAGTTGAATTCCACCACTTGGAGAGTCATACCAGACTAAGGTGTTATTATTTATTACATTAAGTATTGTTGTGTTTCCTTCACAAATGTTTAAATTTTCAATAGTCGTCGAATTTGTTGGAGCTAATGGGTTAGAAACTGCCGAAATACTCACTAAGGTTCTTTCAGAAATACAATTTCCATTTGCAGCTTGAGTATAATAATTCAAAGTTGTTGGAACTCCTATTGCGCCAATTAGCAATGGATTTGCGTTGCTGATAGCTGTTCCACCTGTTTCTGTTGTAAACCAAGATAAAGTTCCAGTAAAATCCATTGTCGCTTGTGCACCACTTCCTACGCAAACATTTAGTTGAGAAAGAGCTGAATTTGTAATTGGAGCATCTGGTGTATTTGTTACTGTTACGGTCAATGGAATTCTTTCAGCAACGCAACTTGAGTGGTTGTAAGCTAAATAAAAAGTTGTCGATTCAGTTAAATTTGAAGTTGTGAAAGAATTTCCAGTAAATAATGGAATAGTTTCAGTTGCTGAAGAAAACCAAGATACACTGCTATTTGTCGCAGAACCAGTTAAGGTTGTTGAGTTATCATCACAAATGGATAGATTTGCAGGCGGAGTTGAATTTGAAGCAGTTGTTGTGGAAATTGTCATGAAGGAAATATTAGACCTACAATTTCCATTGATTGCGTAATAGTAAATATTTGTATTTCCTGTAATTGGTGGGGTAACGAATGTATTTCCCGTACCTAAAATATTTCCGCCCGAAAAAGCATCAGACCAATGTACAACTCCTAATCCACTTGCCGAAAGTGTAGTTGTTCCGCCAACGCAAACTTTTGTGCTATCAGCAGCTGTGTTATTTGTAACATTACTATAATTCGAATCACCAGGCCACATAGTCGCTCCAAATGGTGTTCTTGATGAAACACATGCTCCGTTTACAGCTTGCGCATAAACAAAAGTACCGCTAGTGACAGCATTCGGATAAGTATATGTTAAACCTGTTCCTAATACAGTTGTTGAAGTTGCACTAGCAAACCATTGAACATCAAAAGTACTTTCGGCAGTGAAGGTAATTGGACCAGGACATTGAGTTCCTATGTTAATTAGGTTTTGTGGTGCTGTTGGACTTGTCAAGACAGTTATATCGACAGCAGTTCTTGGAGTCAAACATCCTCCAGTTCCAGCTTGTACCCAAAATGTGGTATTTGTCGTTAAACTTGGAGTTGTAAAACTTCCATTGAAACCAACATAGTTGACAGCATCAACGGCATCATACCAGCGTAAATTTGATCCTGTAGCCGTTAAAGTAGTTGTTGTTCCTGAGCAAATTTCTAAATTTGCAGGTGGTGTTGTTAAAGTTAAGGTTGGAATAGCTGAAACTGTAACAGTAATATTTCTTGAATTTGAACAACCATTAGATATTGTTCTAGCTTCATAAGTAGTATTTGCCGTTAAAACAGGAGTCGTAAACGTTAAACCTGTACCAACTAAAAGTCCACCTTGATACCATTCTACGGTTTCAGCTTGTGAACTGACACTTAATGTTGTTGAATTTCCCGTACAAATACTCAATAAATTACTCGCTGTTGTATTTGTTGGAGGAGCAGGACGACATGATACATCTGTCCATGTATTGCGGTAAATGTTTGCGGTTGTAGCATTCGTAACAACATATACATTTCCATCAGAAGAGACACTTATTTTTTGAATGTTGAAAGGTGCGCCAATGTAATTGACCCATTGATTTTCGTCTAAATGATAAACAACTCCATTTCCATCAATTCCAACCACCTTATCTGCATCTCCAACAGATATCTCGTATAAATTTCCGGGAATATTTACCCACGCTGTTCCAGTGTATTTGTAAATATTATTACCATACAAAGTTGGATTTCCTAAAGCGAAAATTGTTCCATCTTCACCAATAGAAACGCGATAAGCAGCAATTGGTAAACTAGCTAAAACACTAAAACTATTCGCTGCATTACTAATTTGAACGTTATTTATGCCCGTTCCAATCGATGCAACAGATGTGTTGACATTTTGAACGTCAAGGTAATTGATTGACGATGCTTGGGTTGTTCCCGTTCCACCACCATAATTAAATTTGCGAATCATTCCGCCACCACCTTGGTTTCCAACTGCCCAAATTGTCCCATCTGAGGAAACAGATGCGTTCAAGTAATAGACTCCAGTTTGAGAAGATCTAACTTCCCACGCATTTGTATTAAAATTATACTTGTATAATGCATTATTTGTTGCAGTTCCTGCAATTCCTATTAGTTGAGTACTAGAACCGCACGAAATTTCTCGAACATTTCCAGTGCTAAAGCTTGTCCACTGTCCAAATGATAGAAGTGAAGTGCTTAAAAATATTAATAAACTTAAAGTTTTTTTCATTAGAATGATAATTTTGGTGCAAAAGTCGTTTAATTGAAAGAGTTTAGTTTTCTCTTTTATTAAAAACCGATAAATTCAACATGAAAACCGTTTTTCAGTTTATGTAAGAATTTTCACTTTTCGATTTTTTGATGCAATCCTATCTCCTGATCACACATAGTTTAATAAACCCAAATTTAAATTTGAAGGCTTTAAATATGATTTCTACAAACCCACAAATTGTTTTGAACTAAAAAATCATACTTTTGTAATTCAATGAAATTTGTAATCGCTTTTCTAATAGGAATTATTTCCACCTTGGTTTTTTCTCAAGAACCACTCGCTATTGCAATAAGTAAAAATCAAGGCTTAAGTTCTAATACCGTTTACAATATCCTACAAGACAAAAAAGGTTTTATTTGGATTACTACAAATGATGGCTTATTTAGATACGATGGATTTAGTTTTAAGCCTTTTGCAAATAAAAATCAATCTTCCCTATCAGGCAGTGCTTTAGAGGAAGATGCATTTGGTCGAATATGGTATCAGAATTTTGATGGATTTTTATTCTATACCCAAAAAGGAAAACTTAAAACGCTATTAAATCACAAACCAGTTGATTATATTCCTCAAGGCATTTCAAAAAAACACCTTTTTGCTGCTTGTGAGGAAGGAATAGCAGTTTATGATTTACAAAGTTTGAAACGAATCAAAATTTTTAAATTAAAAAATGAGTTCATTCAAAATACCTTTGTTGATTCAAACAAATTTTACTTCATTGCCAATTCTAAGATTTATTGCATTGATGAAAATTTAAAGCAAACATTAATAACAAACTTACCTTCTGAAAAAACTTTTTGGTATTTAACAAAAGTGAAAACTGGAATTTTATTAGTGTCACGAAACAATAGTTCCAAAAAAATATTTTGTCTCAAAAATGGTAAACTCCAAACATTTGCGGATTTCAATTTCAAGCAAGAAATTTTAGCTTTCAAAATAATTGAAAATAGGATATGGATTTTTTCAGCTAATGGGGTATTTATTTACGCATGCAGCAATGGGAAAATGCAAATGGTAAATCATTTTTTAAAGGGAAAAAAAATCACAAATGGAATAAAAGACAACACAGGAAAATACTGGTTTTCAACTTTGTTAGAAGGAGCCTATTTAATTCCAGATTTGAATCGAAAATTAATTTATTTAGCTGATTTTAAGCCGTTGAAGCTTGTTAAAGATGGCGATGGTTTTCTTTTGGGCACTAAAAACCATCAACTTTTGTCTTCGAACTCTGATTTTTCGAAAATCAAAGTAATCAATGAAGGTAGCACAAATTCAGACGTGTATTATATTTATAAGGATCATAGCAACGGTAATATTTTTTATTCCTCAAATGGAGCAAATATATTAATTGGAGGTAAAAGTGAAACAAATATTCCTATTCATTTTGCAATTAAGGAAGTCAAAAAATTAGATGAAAAATATTACATTTTTGTGGCTAGTGGCTTGTTTGGTATGTATCAAAATCCTCTTGGAAAATCAGGGGGTCTATCTACTTGGGATGAGGTTTTTTTTAAGAATCAGGACAAAGTTAAGCCAAATTTCGCTCCGTTGATGGTCGGGTTAAGAGCCAAATCACTTGCTTTTGACAAACATAGAAACCGAATATATGTTGCAACAAATAAAGGTTTATTTAAAGTTAATTATAAAGGGAATATCAAAGAAATTCGCCTTAATGGTCATTCGATTTATTGTCAAAAATTAGAATTTATAAACAACAAATTACTGGCATTAAGTTCAGTAGGTGATTTGTATGAAATCTCTGAAAACCAAAAAATCAAATTAATTAACGCAAAATTTGACTTCAATGAAAAATCGATTAAACAACTGACATATATAAATTCTCATTTAATTTTGCGTTCGAATTCAAGTGTAAAAGTATTTGAAAGCACTAAATTTAAATTAATCACTGAAGTAAATATCTCTAATTTTGATGTTTATGATACCTATTACGATAATGTCAATTTCATTATTTTAACCGATCAAGGAATTTTATCTCTCTCAAATAATCTCAATAATTTCAAACATAATTCAATTCCAAGGTTAATCATCAACGATGTTTTAGTTAATAATAAGGTCTATAAGAACTTTCGTGATTTTAACTTGAAACCATCCGAAGATAACGTTGAAATAAATTTTTCGCTTTTAAATTATGGAAATCAAAATTCTAATAATTTATGGTACCAATTGAATAACAAAAAGTGGGTTAGTATTGAAAACAATATGCGCGTTTTGAAGTTTGCATCACTAGCTTCAGGAAATTATAAAATCAAATTCAAATGGAAAGATAAGGTAGAACATATTTATGCCGAGCAAATTAATTTCACAATTCAAACACCATTCTATAAAGAAATTTGGTTTTTAGCACTTTGTTTATTTTTGACTTTTGCACTAGTTTATTCTTATTATCGTTGGCAGGTTTCCAATTTAAAAAACAAAAACAACTTGATTTTGGAAAAAATGACTTTGGAGAAAAATTTGAGTAAATCGATGCTAACTTCTATTAAGTCTCAAATGAATCCTCATTTTTTTTACAATGCTTTAAATACCATTCAGTCATATATTTTTCTAAATGACAAAAAAAATGCAAGTAATTTTTTGTCTAAATTTTCTAATTTAACGCGCTTGATTCTCGAAATGTCTGATAAAGAAACAATTACATTAAGTGAGGAACTTAAAGCGCTTCATTTGTATCTTGATCTTGAAAAAATGCGTTTTGAGGAAGCTTTTGAATTTCACTTTCAAATTGACAAAAAAATTGATTGTGATTTATGTCGTATTCCGTCGATGTTAATTCAACCTTACATAGAGAATGCTATCAAACACGGACTTTTACACAAAGAAGGAACAAAGTGTTTGGATATAAAATTCAGTTTAGAAAATCAGGTTTTACTAGTAGAAATTGTCGACAATGGAGTAGGTAGAAAGCGAGCGGCAGAATTAAAACACATAAAAGAGATTAAACATGAATCGTTTTCAACGAATGCAAATGCAAAAAGATTAGAAATATTAAATAAAGGTTTACATTTACATGTTGGTTTTGAAATTGTTGATTTATTCAGTGAAAATCAAGCTTCGGGTACCTATGTGAAACTTTCAATACCGATACAATGAAATATAAAGCATTAATAGTTGATGATGAAAAAATGGCAAGAGCACTTTTAGAAGGTATGATTGCAGAATTTTGCCCTGATATTGAACTTGTTGAATCGTGTATTGATTTACCAAGTGCCATAAAATCAATTCATAAAAACAAACCGGATTTAGTTTTTTTAGATATCGAAATGCCTGGCCATAGTGGACTTGAGTTACTCGATTTTTTCGATGAAAAAGACATCAATTTTTCGATCATTTTCACTACTGCCTATCATCAATATGCTATCAATGCATTGAAATTGGCAGCAATTGATTACCTTTTAAAACCTTTGGAAAGTGAAGAGTTAGAAGCTAGCGTAGCTCGATTTATTAAAATTAAAAGTAAGATTGATGAACAACAAAAAATTGCTTTAAAAACAAATTTGAGCACTTCGATCCATAAAAAAATTGCTATTCACACTGTAAGTTCTATTCGTTTTTTAGATGTTAATGAAATCTCCTTTTTGAAGGCGGATGGAGCTTACACAGAGTTTTATTTGAATTCTGGAGAAAAAATAATTTCGAGTAAAGGTCTAAAACATTTTGAAGATGTTTGTTCCGAAATAGCCTATTTATTTAGGTGCCACAAATCATTTATTGTCAATATTAACGCAATCGATGAATATGTTAAATCAGATGGCGGTTATTTGAAAATGAATAACAAATTAGAAGTACAATTTTCGAGTGAAAAAGCCGCTGAAATTCAAAAGAGATTGGGTTTGAACAATTAAAAAACCCGATTCAATTTCTTAAACCGGGTTTGTTGTATATTTAGCTTAGTCGCGTGGCTTGAGCGACTTGTATTGAACTTGTCGAAGTAAGTCGAAACCCTCCTTAAAGTGTTCCACGTTTTTCTTGCTCTCTTTCGATACTTTCAAATAAAGCTTTGAAATTTCCAGCTCCAAAACCTCTTGCACCCATTCTCTGAATTATTTCAAAGAATAATGTTGGTCGGTCTTCAACAGGTTTCGTGAAAATTTGCAACAAATAACCTTCTTCATCCGCATCAATCATGATTCCTAAACTTTTTAAGGTTTCGATATCTTCTCTTAATTCGTGACTGTGATCTGCCAATCTTCCTGGCACAGCGCGGTAATACTCTTCAGGAGGAGTAGATAAAAACTCAATTCCTCTTGCACGTAATTCTTTAACGGTTGTGATGATGTCATCTGTCGCAACTGCAATATGTTGAACTCCTGGACCTTCGTAAAAATCCAAATATTCTTCAATTTGAGAACGTTTTTTTCCTTCAGCTGGTTCATTGATAGGGAATTTGATTCGTCCGTTGCCGTTTGACATTACTTTCGACATCAAGGCAGAATATTCTGTGTGAATTTGTTTGTCGTCGAAAGATAGGAAATTCACAAATCCCATCACATCTTCGTACCATTTCACCCAAGTATTCATCTCACCCCAACCAACATTTCCAACCATGTGGTCGATGAATTTCAAACCAGTCGCTGAAGGATTGTAATCACTTTCCCATTTCACGAATCCTGGCAAAAATTCTCCTTTGTAGTTTTTGCGTTCTACGAACATGTGAACTGTTTCACCATAAGTGTAAATTCCCGCTCTTACAACCTCACCATGCTCATCCGTTTCAACAGTTGGTTCCATGTAAGATTTAGCACCACGTTTTGTGGTTTCTTCCCAAGATTTACGAGCATCTTCCACCCATAACGCAACGACTTTAACACCGTCACCGTGTTTTTTTACATGCTCTCCAATTGGACTATCGCTCGTCAAAGCTGTTGTTAAAACCAAACGAATTTTATCTTGTTTTAAAACATAAGATACGCGATCTTTCATTCCTGTTTCTAAACCAGCATAAGCATGTGATTGAAATCCGAAAGCTGTTTTGTAGAAATGTGCTGCCTGTTTTGCATTTCCTACATAAAACTCTACATAATCTGTTCCTAATAATGGTAAAAAATCTTGTGCTCCTTCGAAGATTTTCTCTAAACCATATTCTACATTTTTTATTTCTTTACTCATTTTTTTATTTTTTTTAATTCTTGAATATCAAGTAAATCCTTGGGTCTACTTGCTTTTATTTTACTTTCAACTAGATCATCAAAGGACAAAACCCTCCATTTTAGTAAGGTGATTCCAGCAACTTCTGCTAATTCCGAATCGTTATAGGCCTCATCAAATGTTTTCTTAATTTTAAAGTTTGTAATCAACTCTAAATCCAAACTTGCAGGTGAAAACTTAAGTGAAATATTTTGTTCTTTTTTGTAAACCGAAGGAGGGAAATCTGAAATCTCAAACCCCATGTGATTTAAAACCTTCACCAACTTTTCTAAATTTTCATCAGAAATTTCTAACCAAAAATCTACATCTGCAGAGTGTCGTTGGTAACCGTGAAAATTTACTGCACCACCGCCAACCATGAGCATTCTTACATTTTGTTCAAAACATAACTTCAGAAATTCATCGATATTTTCACCCCATTCTTTTTCCATCCGATTTCTTTTCTAGTGTCAAAACAAAGTTACTTTGATTTTTCTTCTCTGCCTTTGTAGGAAATTTCAATAAATAATTTGATAACTCAAAAAAAGCAAGAACGCGTTCGGTTTTTGATAATTTCAAAAAGTCAATTGTACGCCTATTATTGCTTTCTTCTTTAGTTTCAAATGAAATTTTCATACGATTTGAATTACTCAACCCACGATTTATAATACTTCCCGTCGTCAATTTTCATCGCTTCTTCAGTCACCATTAACGGTCTAAAAGTATCAACCATTACCGCTAATTCCTGAGTAACTGTCTGACCAATACTTCTTTCATATGCTCCAGGTGCTGGTCCATGCGGAATTCCTTTTGGATGCAATGTAATGTGTCCTTGTTCGATGTTGTTGCGACTCATGAAATCTCCATCTACATAATATAATACCTCGTCAGAGTCCACATTACTGTGGTTATATGGAGCAGGTATTGACTGAGGATGATAATCGTATAAGCGAGGAACAAAGGAACAAACAACAAAAGTTGAGGTTTCGAATGTTTGATGCACTGGTGGTGGCTGATGCACACGACCTGTAATTGGCTCAAAATTATGAATACTGAAGGCATAAGGGAAATTATATCCGTCCCAACCAACAACATCAAAAGGATGACTTGCATAAACTACTTCGTGAATCATTCCTTCTTTTTTGATTTTGATTAAGAAGTCACCTTTTTCGTCGTAAGTTTCTAATTCAGTTGGCAATTTAAAATCACGCTCACAAAAAGGAGAGTGCTCTAGCAATTGTCCTGACGAACTTTTATATCTCTTTGGAGTGAAAAATGGAGCAAATGATTCCACATAAAACAATCTGTTTTCTGAAGTTTCAAAATCCATTTGATAAATCATTCCTCGAGGAATAATCAAATAATCACCGTATTCGAACGGAATGTTTCCTAAAAATGTTCTTAAAGTACCTTTTCCTTTGTGAACAAAAATCATTTCGTCTGCATCCGCATTTTTATAAAAATAAGATCGTAAAGATTCTTTAGGCGCCGCTAATCCAATGATACAATCTTTGTTCATTAGCATCGCTTTTCTGCTCTCTAAAAAATCATTTTGAGGATTAACCTGAAATCCTTGTAACAAAAGTGATTTGATGTTTTTGTCGATGGCAATTTTTGGGGTAACATCATAAGATTTCAAAATTTCCTTTACTTGTGTAGGACGATGAACGTGATACATCAAAGAAGAATGATTATTAAAACCCTCTGTTCCAAATAATTGCTCATAATAAAGTCCGCCATCTTCTTTCCTGAAAATGGTATGTCTTTTTTGAGGGAATTTCCCTAGTTTATGATAAATTGGCATGTTTTTTAGCTTAAAATATGATACATTATTGAATTCTCAATAAAACAGAATCATTCTGGATTACGTTTGATTAAAAATTTAATGTGAGCTTTAAGACCAAGCCACTGCTTATTCATGTTCATAAACACAAAAATATACTTTTTATCAGAAATTCGTAAAAAAAATACGTTAAAATTTTTACAATTGAAAAAATGTCCTACGCTTATTTAAATGTTAATATTACATTTGCCCAAATTTTTATTGTAAAATAAAATGGAAAAAATATTAGTAATTGGAGCTTGTGGTCAAATCGGGACAGAATTAGTTATTGGTTTGAGAAAAGTTTTTGGAACCGAAAATGTTATTGCTTCAGATGTAAAAGAACAAGAAAATAATCTTTTTTTGGACGGACCTTACAAGAAATTGGATGTGCTAAATAGAGAAGAAGTAAGAAAGTACATCATTGAAGATAAAATTTCTCAAGTATATCTTTTAGCTGCCTTATTATCTGCAACTGCCGAGAAAAATCCTGATTTTGCATGGAAATTAAACATGGAAGGACTTTTTACCATTTTAGATTTAGGAAAAGAAGGCCATTTGAAGAAAATATATTGGCCAAGTTCTATTGCGGTTTTTGGCCCAACGACACCTAAAGATCAAACCCCACAATATACTGTAATGGAACCTTCTACAGTTTATGGAATTTCAAAACTAGCAGGTGAAAGATGGTGCGAATACTATAATAAACAATTTGATGTAGATGTTAGAAGTATTCGTTATCCTGGACTAATTTCATATACAAGTTTGCCAGGGGGAGGAACAACAGATTACGCTGTAGATATTTTTTATCATGCTAAAAAAACAGCAAATTACACCTCTTTTTTAGAGCAAAATTCCGCATTGCCAATGATGTTTATGGAAGATGCCATCCGGGCAACCATTGAACTCATGCAAGCTCCTGCAGAAAACGTGAAGATTAGATCAAGTTATAATTTAGCTGGCATAAGTTTTACCCCTGAACAATTAGCAGCGGAAATTAAAAAACACATTCCAGAATTTAAAATCGATTACAAACCTGATTTTAGACAAAAAATTGCTGATAGTTGGCCAAATTCGATAGACGATACTGCCGCAAAAAATGATTGGGGATGGCAAGAAGATTTTAACCTTCAAAAGATGGTTGAAATTATGCTTAGACATGTAGATATTTCCAAAATAAATTAAATAATTTCTTTCGTTAATCGAAAAAATGAATATATTTGACGAAAAAAATTGGCATTACTATTGCAGTTTAAAAAAAAAGTATTATATTTCAAGTGTGATTGCAATATTTTAAAGCGAAAAAAATGATTAAAAGTTTATTTTTATTAGTTTTTATTTTTTCCTTATCCAACCTTTCCTTTTCGAAAGATTTGGGCGGTCCGTTTATGTCTCAAGATGATAAAATCAATCAGAAAGATGTAAATGGTAAGAAGACAGGGAGATGGATATACTACGGAAAAGATCGTCCTGAAGAAGGTTACCCAATGGAAGGTAAAATTGAAGAGGGACCATACAAAGAAGATCGAAAAGAAGGCATTTGGATAAAATACCATAATGATGGAGTTACTCCAAAATTGAAAGGTATGTACGTCAATAACAGACCAAAAGGCGGTTACACTAAATTTCATGCAAATGGAAAAATCAAAGAGATGGGTAGTTTTGAAAAAAATCAATACCAAGATTCTTTGAAAAGATTCCACGAGAATGGGCAATTAGAATACGAAGCAAATTACAACGAAAATGGAAAGGAACAAGGAAAAGTTCGTTATTTCTATCCAAATGGTCAAGTTGAATTTGAATACAGTTCTCAAAATGGAGTTGCTTCAGGTAAAGCGACACGTTATTATGAGAATGGTGATATTAAAGAAGTAATTACTTTTGGTGCTGATGGGGGTATTGTTTCTTCCGATGTGAGAGAACCAGTTAATCCAATGATAAAAGTTAAAGATCCAGGCGCAAGCACGAAAAAACCACCAGCTTTGGATAAACCAAAAGTTAAAGGAGGAAAATTCTTACCAAATGGATACAATAAAGTGTACAATGCCCAAGATGAAATTTGGCAAGATGGAGACTTTAAAGATGGTCGCTTATACAACGGTAAAGTTTATATTTACGATAAAGATGGAATCTTATTAAAAGTTGAAGTATACAAGAATGGTGTTTACCATTCGGATGGACAACTTTAATTTGAACTTCAAACAAAATATTTTTAGAAAAGTCGGCTTTTTTGGTCGACTTTTTTTATTTTTACACTTTAAATAAAAAGAGATTATGTTACTTCATTCACTAAAAAAAGCAGATTATAAATCAAACCTTGCTTTTATATTAAATAAGAAATCGAAAATTGATGCTAAAGTACCTGAATTGATTCAGTCTTTCATTAAATCCTTTCAAAAATCAAAAAAAGAATTTGATTATTTGAAGTTAGAAAATCAACTAATCGTTTTTATTAAAGAAAACGAAATCCAAGAAAAAAATAGAATTGCAGGACACACTTTAAGAACCAAATTAGATAAAGATGCTTCTGAAATTACCTTTATAGGAGAAGGAGAATCTTGTTTAAATGCTGCAGAAGGATTTCTATTATCTAATTACCAGTTTTTAAAATATTTTAAAGCTGCAAAAGAAAAAAAATATGCGCTTGAAAAAGTAAACTTAGTTGGTGAATATGACAAAAAAGAAATTGACAAATTAAATCAAATCATAGGAGCAGTTTACTGGACAAGAGATATGGTCAATGAACCAGTATCTTTTTTGACCGCTACGCAATTGTCAACAGAAATTACCAATTTGTTTGAAAACCTTCCTGTTACGGTAGAAGTTTTAGAGAAAGCTAAAATTGAAGCCTTAAAAATGGGAGGATTGTTGGCTGTTAATAAAGGATCTTTGGAGCCACCAACTTTCACAATTATTGAATACAAACCAAAAAAAGCGGTAAACAAAAAACCAATTGTTTTGGTAGGTAAAGGAGTTGTATACGATACTGGAGGTTTGAGTTTGAAGCCTACACCAAGTTCAATGGATTTGATGAAATCTGATATGGCTGGTGCAGCTTGTATGGCTGGAACAATTTTCGCCGCGGCAAAAAATGAATTGAATGTGCATTTAATTGGTTTGATTCCTGCAACTGACAATCGTCCAGGTGGAGATGCTTATGCTCCTGGAGATGTAATTACAATGTTTGACGGAACAACAGTTGAGGTTTTAAATACAGATGCAGAAGGAAGAATGATTTTGGCTGATGCTCTTGCTTATTCTAAAAAATACGATCCAGAATTGGTTATCGATGCGGCAACTTTAACTGGTGCAGCGGTAGTTGCTATCGGAACAAAAGCATCATGCATGATGGGTAACGCTGATCAAAAAATTATTGACAAGTTAGTACAATCAGGAAATAAAGTGCACGAAAGAGTAGTGCAATTACCTTTTTGGGACGAATATTATGAAGAGATGAAATCTTCGATTGCCGATTTGAAAAATATTGGTGGACGATCTGCAGGAATGATTACAGCAGGAAAATTCTTAGAGCATTTTGTGAAAGCTCCTTATATTCATATTGACATTGCCGGACCATCCTTTTTGGAAGCACCAGAAAATTACAAAGGAAAAGGAGGAACAGGTGTAGGAGTGAGGTTATTAGTTGATTTCTTAGAACAAAAAAGCAAAAAATAGACAATGATACGAGTAGGAATAACAATAGGAGACATCAACGGAATTGGACCAGAAGTAATCATTAAGGCTTTACGAGATAATCGTATTTTACAGGATTGTATTCCTATAATTTATGGTTCTACAAAAACAATGTCTTACCACAAGAAAGCAATTAACGACGAAGAATTTGCCTACCAATCGTGCAAATCCGCGAGTGAAGCTGTAGCAAAAAAGATAAATATTGTGAACGTTTGGCATGATGAAATCAAATTTGATATTGGTCAGTCAACTGAAACTGGTGGAAAATATGCTTTTCTTTCTTTGGAAAAAGCAACAGAAGATTTAGCAGCAAACAAAATAGATGTTTTGGTAACTGCTCCTATTTCAAAAGATGGAATTATCAAGGCTGGTTTTCAGTTTCCTGGTCACACAGAATATTTGGCTCATCTTTCCAATCAAGAAGATGCTTTGATGTTGATGGTAAATGGAAATTTACGTGTTGCCTTGGTTACGACTCACTTGGCTTTAAAAGATGTTTCAGCACAACTGACAAAAGAGAAAATTGTTGCTAAAATCAAAGTTCTTGAAAACAGTTTGAAAAAAGATTTTGGAATCATCCGACCTAAAATTGCCGTATTTGGTTTAAATCCTCACGCTGGCGAAAACGGAAAAATGGGTGATGAAGAACAAAATGTCATCATTCCAGCAATTCAACAAGCGAAAGGTGAAAACATTTTAGCTTTTGGACCTTATCCTGCTGATAGCTTTTTCGGTTCTTCAAGTTTAGGTGATTTTGACGGAATTTTAGCCATGTACCACGATCAAGGTTTAACTGCATTCAAAGCTTTAGCTTTTGACGAAGGAGTGAATTACACAGCTGGTTTGCCAATTGTGAGAACTTCTCCAGATCATGGAACAGCTTTCGACATTGCGGGACAAGACAAAGCTTCAGAGCAATCGATGCGTAGTGCGATTTATTTGGCGATGGATATATACAAAACTCGACAATTCATTAAGGAAATTGGTGCAAATCCATTAAAAATAAATGAAGCAGAAGCTCGAAAATCGAAAGTCAGAGAAGGTCAAATAGAATAATTTTTAAACATGGAAGACGAAACTTTAGTGCAATTATCAGCAGAGGAACAGCGTGTTTTAGGTGCTTTGATCGAAAAAAGTAAAACTACTCCTGATTATTATCCTTTGACCTTAAATTCATTACAAACTGCTTGTAACCAAAAATCTTCTCGAAACCCAGTGGTGGAATACGACGAAGAAACGGTTGTATTGACCTTAGATTCCTTAAAGAAAAAAGGGCTAATTGCCAATGTAATTGGTGCTTCAGGTAGTCGAGCTTTGAAATACAGACACACCATCGCTGTAAAATTTCCCCTCGACCCAGCGGAAACCTCTGTTTTGTGTTTATTGTTTTTACGTGGTCCATTAACTGCTGGTGAAATTAACTCCAATTCTGGTCGTTTACACGAATTCGACTCTTTGCAAGAAGTTCAAGAAACTTTAGAGCAATTGGCCTCGTATGAAACACCTTTTGTACATTTATTGCCTAAACGTCCAGGTCAAAAAGAAGCACGTTATTACCACTGTTTTGGTGAAGCACCTGAAATGAATGAAAGCGATTTTGCTCACGAACCAGCTCGAAAAAATGTTTCTGAATTAGAAGAAAGACTTACGAAAGTTGAGACTGAATTAGCAGAATTGAAAGAAAATTTCGAAAAGTTGATGAAAGAATTGATGGGGTAGATGAGAAATAATAATGACAAGGCAATAGCTATTTTAGCAGAGGAAAAAAGGAAATTTATTAATTTAAAAAATGCTATTTTAGAAGGAGTGAATAGTGGCATTAACGAAAATTTTGATCCCGAAAAACATCTTCTAGAATTGAAAAATAAATTTAATAAAAAATAAAAAGGGCACACTTTTCAATGCACCCTAAATATTATTCAAGAATTTTTATTAAGCCTTAATCGCTCTATTCAACAGTGAAATTTGCGCCATCGTTACGATAAACAATTGTGTAGCTGTTTCGTCGTCTAAAGTTGTTCCATCTTCGTCTTCAACACTTATTTCCATTGCCATGAATTTTGCCAATTCAGCTTGCCCACAAAAATCATCTAAAATATCTTCGTCGTTGTTATCGAAATAAGCATCTAACATTTCGAAAAATGGTTCTTCAAAAGCGTCAATGTCATCATCACTTACGATTGCTAATTCAACACCTTCATTTTTGAACGCTTCAGAAATCAAGCAGTAATAGTATATCAACAAACCTTCTAATTGCTCGTTTTTGTATTCAACTGCCGCTGACATTACATAGCCTAATAAAGTTGGTTGTGCTAAAGAAAATGCTTCAGCTACTTTCTCTAAATTGTCGTCATCAAGGTTGTCAATTTTTTCAATTGCTTTTTCAATGCTTTTAAATGAAATTTGTTTCATGTGTTTGTTTGTTTTTTCCGTCAGATGAACGGGGGAAATTGAGCGAAGTCGAAATTCCAGCGCGGATTAACGGAGATTTATATTTATTTTTTGACTGATGTTCAATTATTAATAGTTTAATATTTCTTCCAAAGCAGTTTTCACTTTTTCGGCATTGGTTAATAAAGCAGCTTCTAAAGTTGAATTCAATGGAATTGCGGGCGTGTCAACTGAACCAACTATCGAGATTGGTGCATCTAAATACTGAAAATTATCACGTTGAATTCTTCCAGCTAAACCTAAAGTAAAACTCGCTTCAACAGATTCTTCTGTCACCAACATGATTTTTGAATGTGTGCGAGCAACTTCATTAATTTTCTCGTGATCAATTGGATTCAAAGTTCTTAAATCTAAAATTTCCACTTTGCCTTCAAAGTTTTTAGAAGCTTCTAAACTCCAGTAAACTCCTCTTCCATAAGTGATAATCACGCAAGAATCACCTTTTGCAATAGCTTCAGGATTTGCCTCTTGTACTACTCTCGCTTTTCCAAAAGGAATGATGTAATCTTCATCTGGTTCGATGGACATTGCTCCTTCTGTACCTGGAATTTTTGACCAATACAAACCTTTATGCTCTAAAATAACAACCGGATTTGGGTCGTAAAAAGCAGATTTCAATAAACCTTTTAAATCTGCTCCGTTTGATGGATAAGCGATTTTTACGCCACGAATATTTGTTAATACTGATTCTACTGAAGACGAATGGTAAGGTCCACCTGAACCGTAAGCTCCAATTGGAACACGAATTACGCAGCTAACAGGCCATTTTCCGTTGGATAAATAATACGAACGACTAACTTCTGTAAACAATTGATTCAAACCTGGCCAAATGTAATCAGCGAACTGCACTTCAACAAAAGGTTTTAAGCCAACTGCTGACATACCAACGGTAGAACCAATGATAAATGCTTCTTGAATTGGCGTATTAAAAACACGATTGTCTCCAAAAGTTTGCGCCAAAGTAGCTGCTTCACGGAAAACACCTCCTAAACGTCCGCCAACATCTTGACCGTAAAGTAAGGCTTCTGGATGTTTTTGCATGATTTCTCTCACTGCAAATAAGGCACTGTCCACCATAACGGTTTTCTTTTTGCCTTTTGGTTCACGTTCACCTTTTTCTTCTGTAACTGGAGTTGGAGCGAAAATAAAATCCGTCACAGATTCTGGACTAGGATCTTCAGCGTTTAATGCTTTATCGTATTCTGAATCAACAAAAGTTTTGATTTCAGCTTCAATGTTGATGATATCAGCCAAATCAATTTTTGCGTCTAATAAATTTTGTTTTAATTTCGGGTAAGGATCTTGTAAAGCAGCTTCTTCCAAATCGTCACGGTACCATTCCTTTCGTACACCTGAAGTGTGGTGGCCCAACAAAGGAACCTTGGCGTGAATGATAAAAGGACGACGTTCTGTTCGTACCAAATTTATAACTTCTTCAACGGTTTGATAAGATTCTAAGAAATCACTTCCATCTATTGTTCTCACCTCAATTCCGTGAAAACCTTTAGCATAACCAGTCATGTCTTGAGCACGTGTCTCCTTTGCATTTGCAGAAATATCCCAACCGTTATCCTGAACCAAATAAATGATTGGAAATTGTTTCAAAGCAGCCATTTGCAAAGCTTCCGCAACCTCACCTTCCGTGCAAGAAGCATCACCTAAAGAACAAACGACAACTGGATTTTTGCCATTAAAATCTTCTGCTAAACCTTGATTTTCTTTGTATTGAATACCCATTGCAATCCCAGTAGTTGGAATAGCTTGCATTCCTGTTGCTGAGGATTGATGCGGGATTTTTGGCATATTATCTCTTTTCAAAGAAGGATGACAATAATATGTTCTTCCTCCAGAAAATGGATCGTCTTTTTTAGCAAAAACTTGCAACATCAATTCGTAAGGAGTCATCCCGATTCCCAACAAAATACTATCGTCGCGGTAATAAGGAGAAACCCAATCTTGTGGTAGCAACTGTAAACCCATGGCCAACTGAATAGCTTCGTGTCCACGAGAAGTTGCATGTACGTATTTTGCAGTTACCTCTTTGTTTGCTTCGTATTTTTCAGCCAAAGTTTTAGCTGTACACATCAAACGAAATGCTTTGCTAAGTATATCTTTTTCAAGTACTACTTGGTTTTCTTTCGATTTGGAAAGTGTTTTTTCCATAGTTTACTTGTTACTAATTTTTTTAATCTGTAAATCAATCAATTGATCAAAAGTTAAGTCCAAATGTTGCAATCGAAAAGTTACCATTTCTTTTGTTTCAGGATTAAGCTTTGGATTTTCAGTTAATAATTGCGTATAATATTTTCTGATGATTGATGTATCTTGCAAAATTTCTCCTGTTGAACCAGCATTTAAAAGCAAGTTTGGTCTACCTTTATAATTTGGATATTTTAGTAACAAAGTGTCTGTATATTTTAAAGATAAATCATACGCTTTTTTCTGCAAATACAATTGTTGTACTTTGTCTAAACACTCTGCAGAATAATTATCTTTTGGATAAAATTTGTAGAATTGCAAGTGATTGTAAATCGCCTCATTTAAAGCTAAATATGGAAATTTATAACCAGGTTCCTCCATCATTTTTTTGTACATTACTTGTAAAGAATCATTCATCTTGTTGATTTCTCCTTTTAAGTATTCTTTTGTGGGAACGTTAGAAGTTTTTTTCTTTTCTTCGTTTGAACAACTGAAAAGTAAAATTCCTACTAAGGCAAAAATTGCGAACTGTTTCATCTTATTTAAAAATCAAGTTAACGTTTAAGTTTTGTTAGAGCTGGAAATTTCATTCGGTAATCAACTTTGATTTCTCCTTTTGAAATATTTCCCAATTTTTTAGTCAATAATTTTCTTTTCAAGACAGATAAATGGTCTGTAAATAAAACGCCCTCAATGTGATCGTATTCGTGTTGAATGATTCTTGCTTTGTAGCCATCAAATTTTTCGGTGTGTTTTTTCCATTTTTCGTCAAAATAAGTGATTGTTATTTCTTCCTTGCGGAAAACTTCCTCACGAATTTTTGGGATACTCAAACAACCTTCGTTGAATCCCCAATCTTCTCCGCTTTCTTCTGTGATAATTGGATTGATGAAAACTTTTTTGAAATATTCAATACCCTCTGATTTTGGGTCTTCCTCTTCTTCATCAACTATATCGGCAAAAGGACTTCCGTCAATCACAAACATGCGAATGGATAAACCAACTTGTGGCGCAGCTAAACCAACACCAGAAGCGTTATACATCGTTTCAAACATATTTTCGATAACTTCCTCCAATTTTGGATAGGTTTTATCGATATCTACTGCAACTTTTTTTAAAACAGGATCGCCATAAGCGACAATTGGTAAAATCATATTCTTCTGAAATACTATAAACGATACAAAATTACAAAATTATTTTGTGTTAATTTCGATAACTTGTCCTTTCGTCAAAGTTGCATAAACTTTATCTTTGAAAGTAGCTAATGCAAAAGCATTTTCACTATTTAATTTTTGCCAAGTATTCCCATTATCCAAGGAAAAATCAACTCCATTTGAACCACAAGCATACAGTTTTCCATTGCATGAAATAACACTAGATTTATAACCCGAAGTTGTTTTAAGGGGTTTGAACCAAGTTTTTCCGCCATCTTTAGTTAGAAAGCAGTTTTGGATGGTATCGTTTGGCTCCAAATAATTTCCACCAACCACAATTCCGTTATTTTCGTCCCAAAAATGCATTGAAAAAGGGCCCGATGCTTCAGTATATTTGAAATTTAGGTCTGTTGTAAGCCATGTTTTACCGAAATCTACTGTTTTAAAAAAGCGAGATTTTTTCCCTCCACTAACAAAAGCAAATGCGGAATCATTTAATACTTGAACATTCGTTCCACTAGCTGCAAATCCAGCTTCTCCTTCAATGGCATTTAATTCAGGAGCAAAAGATTGTGTCCATGTTAGTCCAAAATCTTTCGTCAAAGCAACATATAATTTTCCCTCCAAAGGATCTCCCATAACGATTCCAGCGCCATTTGAATTGATGTCCAAACCGTCCAAAAAAGTTTTATATTGAAATGGATTTACTCTAGTTTCTACTAAACCTTTAGAGTTCAACAAAATTGCTTGTTCTGCTGATTGTAAGGCTATAAAAAAATCTTCCGACAAAACATAAATATCTCTCAACTCAGGTAATTCCAATTGTGAAAGTTGAATGAATTCTTTTTTAGAAATATCGTATTTGTAAACAAATCCATTGTTGTTAGCGGTGAAAATTTCATTATCGATGACTTGAATTCCACGCGCATGAACTGAATCTGGAGCTACTTGAAAAATTTGTGTTTGATGAATAGTCGGAATTTCAGAAGTGATTTTTTTAGAATTTCCGCATGAAAACAAGTTAACAATTGCACAAAGCAAAAAGAATTTATTTCTCATCTGATTTAAATTTTTTGTTGAATGAATCTTTTTGTGATTTTTTTAAATCATCCAAATCATCGGGTGTTTGGCGTTTCCATCTTTTATGCGACCAAACCCAAAATTCTGGATGTGCCTTGATTTCCTTTTCTAAAAGGTGAGTTTGTTTTTCTGTGATTTCTCCCCAATTCATTTCATGCGGATTTTCGCAAATTGGAGTGAATTCAATTTCATAATGACCTCTTTTAACTTTTCGTGTAATGAAGAAAACAACTGCTTGGTCGTAGGTATGAGCCAACATTTCACATCCAAATTGAACTCCTGTCTCCTGATTTAAAAACTTCATCCAATAGGCTTTTCTGGTGTCTCCCGAAGCCTGATCGCCCAAAACCAAGGTGGCAATTGTGTCTTTTGTATCTGCAAAATATTCGCGTACATTTCTGGAATTTAAGATTACCATTCCAAAACGACTTCTTCTGTCATTGATTTTTTTATCCCAAAATTTACTTGTCAACGGAATTCCAATTCCAACAGCTTGGTGTGGAAGCAAAAAATTCTGGCTGGTAATTAACCATTCCCAATTGTTGTAGTGTCCAGAAACTAGTAAAACGCTTCTTTTTTTCGCGAATAAATCAGCTATAATTTCTGGATTTTTGATTCGCATCCGTTTGCGTAACTCCTTTTCTGAAATGCTTAAATTTTTGATTCCTTCAGCCAATAAATCAGCAAAATGGCGGTAGAATTTTCGTTTTAAAACTTGAATTTCTTTTTCACTTTTTTCAGGGAAAGAATTTCTTAAATTTTTTAAAATAACCTCTTTTCTATATGGGAATATCGAAATGGAAATCACATAAAATAAATCCGAAATCAAATAAATGATTCCCATCGGTAAATAGGAAAGCGGCAGAACGAATAAATAATATGCTAGAAATGCCATTAAAGTTTATTTAATGAAATATAATCACAAAAGGAAATTATTTCTTCTTCGCTACAACCTTCTTTTTAGCTGGAGCTTTTTTGGCAGCTGGTTTCTTTTCCGCAACAGCCTTCTTAGCCACCACTTTTTTCTTTCCTTTAGAAGTACTTGGTTGCGATTCAGCAATTTTCAAACATTCTTCTAAAGTCAATTTTTCGGCTTCAGTACCTTTTGGTAATTTATAATTATCCTTTCCGATTTTCAAATAAGCACCATAACGACCATTTAACAACTGAACATCAGGGTTTTCAGCAAAAACTTTAATCATTTTGTTGGCGTCAGAAACTTTTTTCTCTTCAATCAACTCAATGGCTCTGTCCATGGTAACTGTCATTGGATCATCTTCTTTTTTCAAAGAGACAAAAGATTTTCCATGCTGAATGTAAGGACCAAAACGACCAACATTTGCTTTGACAACTTGCTCTTCATATTCACCTAAAGTACGCGGTAATTTGAACAATTCCAAGGCATCTTCTAAAGTGATTGAATTGATCGATTGCTCTTTTCGAAGCGAAGCAAATTGAGGTTTTTCGCCATCCGCTTCTTCGTTTCCAATTTGAACCATTGGACCAAAACGACCTATACGAACGATGATTTTTTTACCAGAAACTGGATGAAAACCTAATTCTCTTTCTCCTGTTGCACGTTCAGAATGTTCTAAGGTATTTTCTACAGTTGAATGAAATGGCGTGTAAAAATCGTGAATCATTTTTGTCCACTCTTTTAAACCTTGTGCAATTTCATCAAATTCTTGCTCTACTTTGGCTGTAAAATGGTAATCTAAGATTTTACCAAAATTCTCAGTTAAAAAATCCGTTACAACAATTCCAATGTCGGTTGGAGTTAATTTATTTTTGTCTTTTCCAGTCGTTTCTGATTTGATTTCAGCTGTGATGGAATTGTTTTTCAATTCTAAGTAATCGTAGTTTCTGATTTCACCTTCACGCTCAATTTTCTCTACATAACCACGTTTTTGAATCGTCGAAATTGTTGGTGCATAGGTTGATGGACGACCAATTCCCAATTCTTCCAATTTTTTCACTAAAGAAGCTTCTACGTATCTTGGAGCTGCACGCGTAAAACGTTGAGTTGCTTTGATAACTTGTTGTTCAAGTGAATCGTTAACAGAAACTGCTGGTAAAATTCCAGATTCTTCTTCCTCGTCTTCTTCTAATTTCGATTCTAAATATACTTTTAAGAAACCATCAAATTTGATAACCTCACCTTTTGCTTGAAAATGTTCTTTAATTGCTGAAGAACCGATTTTCACCGTTGTTCTTTCCAATTGTGCGTGAGCCATTTGGGAAGCGATTGATCGTTTCCAAATCAACTCATATAATTTCACTTCATCACTTTCTCCGTTGATGCTGTGAGCTGCAAAATCAGTTGGTCTGATTGCCTCGTGCGCTTCTTGAGCGTTTGCGTTTTTAGTCTGGTATTTTGTTGGTTTTGAATAGTTTTGACCATAAGCACGAACGATTTCCGCTTTTGCTCCTTCGATTGCAGTTTCTGATAAATTCACAGAATCTGTTCTCATATAAGTGATTTTCCCAGCTTCGTATAAACGTTGTGCTACAGACATCGTTCTAGAAACAGAGAATCCTAATTTCAAACTGGCTTCTTGCTGTAAAGTTGAAGTGGTAAAAGGTGTTGAAGGACTTTTAACCGCTGGTTTTTGTTGCACATCTTCCACTTTGAATTGCGCACCTTTACATTTTTCTAAGAAAGCGTTTACTTGCTCTTTTGAATCAAATTGCTGATTTAAATCGGCATTTAATTTATCTTTTCCTTTTGTGAAAACTCCTTGAACTTTATAAAAAGTATCGTTTTTAAAGGCTAAAATTTCTTTTTCACGTTCCACAATTAAGCGAACAGCAACAGATTGAACTCTTCCTGCCGATAAACTTGGACGAACTTTTTTCCATAGAACTGGAGATAATTCAAAACCTACAATTCTATCCAAAACACGACGAGCTTGTTGCGCGTTAACCAATTCAATGTTAATTTCTCTTGGTTTTTCTATCGATTTTAGGATGGCATTTTTTGTAATTTCATTAAATGTAATTCTTTTACAAACTTTTTTGCTTAGCCCTAAAGTTTCATATAAGTGCCAAGAAATTGCTTCTCCCTCGCGGTCCTCATCGGTCGCTAGCCATACAACATCTGCTTCCTTTGTTAATTTTTTGAGTTCTGCGACGACTGCTTTTTTGTCGGCTGAAACCTCGTATTGTGGGGTAAAATTGTTTTCAATATCTATCGCTAAACCTTTTGAACCTAAGTCTCTTACGTGACCATAACTTGATTTAACGACGAAATCTTTCCCAAGATATCCTTCAATCGTTTTTGCTTTTGCAGGTGACTCTACAATTACTAAATTTTTAGCCATGGTTTACGATAATTTATTAAAAAACAATACAAAAAGTGTTGCAAATTAACTATTTTTAATTCCAAAAAGCAAAATTCCATTAAATATTTATCATTTCGACTTTTTAAAAATTAACGAAAATTCACATACTGACATTTTGACAGAGTTAAAATAATCCGTATTTTTGCCTTTCAATTTTAGAATACGAATGAGTCAGATTGATTTAGCACATAACAAAGAAATAGACGAAAGTAGACAAGGTGAGGCGATAGTTGTCCAAAAAGCAACAATTTCTAACGGAAAAAAATTATACTTAGAGAGTTACGGTTGCGCCATGAATTTTGCAGATAGCGAAGTAGTTGCATCTATATTAACCAGCCAAGGATATGAAACAACCAGAAACGTAGAAGAAGCGGATATTGTTTTATTAAACACTTGTTCGATCCGAGAAAATGCCGAAACTAGAGTTAGAGCCCGATTAAATGATTTCAAAAATCGTAAAATCAGACAACCAGGTTTGATTGTCGGTGTTTTGGGATGCATGGCTGAACGTTTGAAACAAAATTTATTGGAAGAAGAAAAATTAGTGGATATCGTAGCAGGACCGGATTCTTACCGTGATATTCCAAATTTGATAGAGAGTGTTGGAGGTGGACAAAAAGCTGTCAATGTTTTACTTTCTAGAGAAGAAACGTATGCAGATATCAGTCCAGTGCGTTTAGATCAAGGTGGAGTGACTGCTTTTGTTTCTATCACGCGCGGTTGCGACAATATGTGTTCATTCTGCGTAGTTCCATTTACAAGAGGAAGAGAACGTTCTCGTGATCCAAAAACGATTGTGAAGGAATGCCACGAATTGTTTGCTGCTGGTTACAGAGAAGTGACACTTTTGGGTCAAAATGTTGACAGTTATCGTTGGAACATCACTTCAAAAGGCGAAATCAAGGATGCAAACGAAGCGACGACTAATTTCGCTCAATTGTTAGAGCTGGTTGCTCAAGTGAATCCAGATTTACGTGTGCGTTTTTCAACCTCGCATCCTAAAGATATGACGGACGAAGTGATTGAAACAATGACGAAATATGAAAATATTTGTCCGTTTATTCATTTACCAGTTCAGTCAGGAAGTACAGAAGTGTTGGCGCGCATGAATCGTGGTTATTCAAGAGAATGGTATTTGGATCGTATTGCGGCCATTCAACGCATTTATCCAGAATGTGCGATTTCAACGGACATCATTACTGGTTTTTGTGGAGAAACAGAAGAACAACATCAAGAAACTTTAAGTTTAATGGATGAAGTGAAATTTGATTTTGCTTATATGTATATGTATTCTGAAAGACCAAAAACATTGGCAGAACGTAAATACGAGGATGATATTTCTGACGAAGTAAAAAATCGACGTTTGAATGAAATCATCAATAAAAAGATGGAACATTCCTTGTTGAATTACCAAAAACAAATTGGTAAAACGCATAAGGTTTTAATTGAAGGATTTTCAAAAAAATCAGCAGAACATTTGGTAGGAAGAAATGGGATGAATGCGAAAGTAGTTTTTCCTAAAAAAGAAGGTTTGGCAAAAGGAATGTATGTGGAGGTGAAGGTGACGAATTGTACAGCAGCAACCTTGTTGGGGGAATTGGTTTAATGTTATGAATTGCAGTGACGAATCACTATTCGTCAACTTCAAAAATGAAATAGAATTAAATGAAATAAAAAAATAGTGGCAAATAATTTTAAATACAATAGAAAGTCCATACGTTTGAAAGGATACGATTATTCAAAAAATGGATTGTATTTTGTCACAATTTGTTGTCATCAAAATATGCATTTATTTGGTGAAGTTATAAATGAAGAGGTGAAGTTAAATGATATAGGTAAAATGGCCGAAAAATGTTGGTTGGAAATTCCTAAGCATTTTCCATTTTGCGAATTGTATGAATTTGTCATTATGCCAAATCATATTCATGGAATTATAGAAATTAATAATATTTCTGAAGGAGTGGCGAAAAATATTTCTGAAGGAGTGGCGAAAAATATTTCGCCAGTACTGAGGAGCCCATCGAAAACGATTGGATCAATTGTAAGAGGGTTTAAGATTGGTGTCACAAAATATTATCGTTATGAGGTCCAAAATGATTCAAAAGCAATTTTGTGGCATAGGAATTATTATGATAATATCATATTTGATATGAATGGATATGAAAATATTGCCAGATATATCAAAAATAATCCAAAAAATTGGGGGAAAGATAAATTATATTCAAAAAATTAAATGAACATACAACAAATAAAACAGCGTTTTGGAATCATCGGAAACTCGATGCATTTGAATCGTGCCTTGGAAGTTGCCGCTCAAGTTGCGCCTACAGATATTTCTGTTTTAGTGACAGGGGAAAGTGGTACAGGAAAAGAAATTATTCCGCAGGTAATTCATCAATTGAGTTCACGTAAGCACAAAGAATATATTGCTGTTAACTGTGGTGCTATTCCAGAAGGAACAATCGATTCAGAATTATTTGGACACGAAAAAGGATCTTTTACAGGTGCAACTGGAGGTCGAGATGGTTATTTTCAAGTAGCTGACGGTGGAACCATTTTTTTGGATGAGGTTGCCGAATTACCTATGCAAACACAAGTACGT
>JBKCGI010000089.1:0-42087 GCA_046303515.1 Flavobacteriia bacterium
TCTATCTACAAAAGCATCCTCATCTTTATAGGCAACTCCATTTGGATCTAAAGCACCGATTTCAATTGGTTTTCCATTTGCATCATATTTTTGCTCGTAAACAAAATAAGTAAATGTTGGCATACCAATTTGGTGAACTTGCACAGTATTTCCAATTCCTCCAGAAATACCTCCGACTAAAATACCTGGAGAATCTGGATCGTCAACTTGTGATAATTTTGTCACCTCATTTTTGTTATAAGTTGCATTCATCATCACATCTAAACGCGTTTTCTTTTTTGCGATAACACCAATATTTGCGCTAAATTCCACTCCTTGATTTAACATACTACCAACATTAGTTAAAATGTAGTTTGTAAAGTTTGTACCAGCAACTGCAGGAACCGTAGCTAACAAATCAGAAGTTTCTTTACGATAGAAATCAATGGAACCACTAATTCTATCTTTCAAGAAACCATAATCAATTCCTAAGTTATAACTTTTTGTTTCCTCCCACTTTAAGTTTGCGTCATAACCATCTGGTCTCAAGCCTGTATAAAAAACTCCACCAAAAGCATACTGAGCCGTAATGGAACTTTGTTGGTAATTTGGAATATAAGAATAATCTCCAATTCCATCTTGTTGTCCAGTTACACCAAAACCTGCTCTTATTTTTAAGAAAGTTAAGGTTTTACTCTCTTTCAAGAATTTTTCTTGCGTTAAAATATAGGCTGCAGAAACTGAAGGGAATAATCCCCAGCGAGAATCCTCAGAAAAACGAGAAGATCCATCTCTTCTTAAGGTTCCATTTAAAACAAATTTCTCTTTATAAGTATAAATCCCTCGAGCATAATATGAAAGTAATGCATTTTTTGTAAAAAAAGGATTTGCCGCTGCTGGTGCAATAATAGAATCACCATAGTAATTATATGCAGGCAAATTTGGACTTGAAGTATACCAATCTTGGTAAGAATAACCCAAAGTGAAATCTAATAAATGCTTTTTAGCTTTGCTAGAATTGTTGTAATTCGCATAGGCTTCAATTAATTTGTTTCCTTTCGTTGATCTAAACCTTCCAGAGCTACCTTGAGAAAAATAACCAGAAGCTGAAGTTGCTGTTGTTGAATTTGTCCCTGTACCTTCAGACTGGTCTGTACCAACATTCACTGTTGCTCTGATTAAAGGGAAAAATTTCAACTTATAAGACAATTTAGCATTTCCAATATATCTATTTACAGATGCATTATCTTCACGTTGCATAATTAATCCAACTGGATTTTTAGGAGCTAAAGTGTTTGGTTGACCATTCCCTTGAATCCATTCAGTATATCCTCCAAAGGCTTCGTTTCCTGAATTAACGCTTTGAGTTGGATCAAAATACGCTGCACCTAAAGCTCCTCTATTTGCAAAAAATGAATTTGTTTGCACAATTTTCTGATTGATTTCCAAATCTAAATGTTTCTCTAAAAAAGAAGGTGAGATATTTAATGAAAGAGATGTTCTATTGAATTTATCCCTCATTAATAAACCATTTTCATTTCTATTTCCAATGGATAATCTATAAGGCAATTTTTTAATTCCACCTGTAACTGAAATGTTATTGTCTAAAACATGTGCATTTCTAAAAACTTCTTTCTGCCAATCTGTACTTGCTGTTCCTAATAATGCTTGTTGAGCAGCTGTTCCATTAGTATTTACCAATTCACGGAATTGATCTCCAGTTAAGACGTCTGCGTATTTAGCAACTGTAGCCAAAGAATTTTTAATATCGTAAACAATTTTCAATTTATTAGCTCCTCCTGCGTCACCTTTTTTTGTTGTGATTAAAATAACTCCATTTGCACCTCTTGAACCATATATTGCGGTCGCGGAAGCATCTTTCAAGATAACAAAAGAAGCAATATCATTAGGATTTATCAAAGACAAAGGGTTTGCAGCTCCAGAAATCCCACCATTATCTAAAGGAACACCATCAACTACAATTAAAGGATCATTGCTCGCGTTAATCGATGTACCACCTCTCAAACGAATTGTACTCCCCGAGCCCGGTGCTCCGTCATTTGTATTGATTTTAACTCCTGCCACTTTCCCCATAATCAATTGTTCTGGAGAAGAAACGGAACCTTGCGTAAAATTCTTCTCATTAATTACGGTAGCAGCACCTGTTAAATCTTTTGTTCTTGTTGTACCATAACCAATTACTACTTGCTCATCCAACATCAAAATGTCTTTTTGCATCGTGATATCTTTTGTAATTGTTTGATTGTTTTTGAAAACCATTGTTTCTGTAACGGTTGCCAAGCCTACATAACGGTAAGAAACTTTGACAGCAGAATCAGAATTTGGAATGTTTTTTACTTCATACTTCCCTTCTTCATCTGTAAAAGCTCCTTTGCCAAGCTTTTCAAGAACTACTTTAACATTAAATAAAGGATTTCCTTCAAAATCTTTAACTACTCCTTTTAAAGTTGAACCTTGACCAAATGTCAAAAAAGAAAAAGATAGGACGAAAAATAAAAGTAGTGTTTTTGTATTCATTTTAATTTTCATATGTAAATAATTTGTTTTTTAAACGTCATATGGAATACGCCATGTTATCTTCATCAGTGCTTGCGCAATTTGTTTACATGGCTATTTCATAAAGTTGAATTTTGTTAGTTTTCTTAATTTCAATCACAAATATATAAAAAAATCATTCAGTACGTCAAAATGACACAAAGATTTTTTTAAATAAATTTAATGACTATTTAAAATTACAGTAAAATAAGGAATTTTCAAATTAAAATTTTACTTCAAATTCTAATTTGGTTATTTTTTCATCGACTCTAAAATCAAAAATAAGTGAATTTGAATCTTTATTGAAGACAAAATTTTCTACTTTATGACCATTAATCTTGATTTTCTTCGGTTGCGAATCAACATTATGAACAATCAAATGAATTTTATGTATATTTAGGTATTTATTATCAACTTTTATTATAAGTTTTTTTTCTTCATACTTACTTTTAAACTTGATGACTTCATAAGTACTCTTATCTTCCAAGCTATTTGAAGATTTTCCATCATCGTTAAATAGTTTATATTCACTTTTTGATGTGTTTTCATCAAAATAAAAATGCACATCAAATCCATTAAATCCATCAATTGAATAACTATCTGTTGTTTGGAAAGATTTAACCATTGGAATAAATGCTCCACCTCTAACAAATACCGGAATATTTTCGATTGACAAGCTCACAGAAGCTGTTGTCCCTCCTTCGTATTTTCGACCTGAATAAAAATCAAACCAACAATTGTTTTTTGGAAAATAAACTTCTCTTGTTTGTTGTCCTTTAGAAAAAACTGGTGCAATCAACAAATTATTTCCCCAAAAATACTGATCTTCAATAGTTAATAATTTTTCATTTGCTTCCTCCTCAAAAAACATAGGACGCATCAAAGGCAAGCCTTTTGTTGAATTTTCGTATGCCAAAGTATAGTTGTATGGCAATAATTGATAACGCAATTCAATTGCTTTTTTCGCTAATCTTTTTGTGTTTGCATCTTTAAAAACTGGCTCTGAAGCAACTTCTTCTTGCGCATGTGGTCTGAATATCGGATTAAAAACGCCATATTGCAACCAACGAACATACAACTCTGAGTCATCATTATTTCCAGCAAATCCTCCTAAATCTGAGTGCATGTAGCCAATTCCTTGCATTCCCATTTGCAGGGCAATTTCTGTTTGAGGACGTAAACCTCCCCACGTTCTATTCACATCTCCCGACCATGGAATCATACCAAACTTCTGAGAACCAGAATATCCAGCACGCATTAAAACAAAAGGTCTCTCTTTTGGAAAATCTCGTTTGTAGCCGTCTGAAATCAATCGTGCCCAATCGTGACCGTAAATATTGTGGACCTCATTTGCTTTTCCATATTGATGAAATAAAGCTTCGGGGTGCACTTCTGGTTCGCCTAAATCTCCCCAAAAACCAGCTACTCCCATGTTTTTTAGATTTTTATATACATCCCAAAACCACAAATTAGCTGATGGTTTGTAAATGTCAATTAAACCCGTATTTCCAAAGTAAAAATCATATTTAAATGGATTTCCTAAATTGTCTGTTGCTAAAATTTTCTTATCCGCCGCCTCTTTCCATTTAGAAGAAGTCGTTAAAATGAATGGTTCTGTAATTAAAACTGTTTTAACGCCTTGCGCTTTCAAATCGTTAATCATTTTTTGAGGGTCAGGAAAAGAATCTCTGTAAAAATCTAAATTACCCATCGTACCTTGAATTTCTTTTCCGAACCAGTACAAATCCAGAATGATTGCGTCCACAGGAATAGAATCACGTTTGAAAGCTGCTATCGTTTTCATCACCTCATCTTGCGAATGGTAACCAAAACGACTCGAGAAATTCCCGAAAGCCCAACGTGGTGGCAAAGGTTGACGTCCAGTTAATTCGGTGTAATTTTCAATTAAATCTTCCCAAGTATCACCCACAATGATTTGATAGGTTTTTCTTCCAGCTGTCGTTTCGTATTTTAGGGTATTGTCTTTTTTAGAATCCAAATCCAAATATCCTGTCGAGGCATTATCGAAATGAATCATATATTTATTAGACGAAATCACAATCGGCATTGTGAAATTCATCAACTCGGAACGCGTTTCATAACCGTAATGTGCTCTGTTGTATAATTGCAAACGATTTCCGCGACGATTCATACCTAAAGCTCTTGCTCCACCACCATATAAAATTTCTTTTTCTGTTAAATTAAACTCTAAGGATTCAAATTCTTCTGTTTTGGAATAGCCTGATTTTTCGGAAATTATCAGGGAATCGTTCTTAAAATAAGAAATCTGAAAAGGAATATAGTCTACTTCAATTCTAAATGATGGATTATTAAATTTAAAATTTAATGTATTTGAATCAAATTCAATCATATTTTCCCAAATACGTAAAAAGGAAAATAAATTATTTTGCGATTTTTTTTCTATTGCTAAATGTGATGGTTTTTGATAGATTTCTCCTTGGGAAATAAAAGTCGTTTCAATAATTTTATCAGAGTAATAATTGATGATATATTTCCCATCATTTACTTGAATCTCAATTCCTGAAGGAGTAATTTCATGTGAAATGTATTTACGATTGGGGTTTTGAGCAAAAAGAAAACTTGTTGAAAAAAGGAAAAAAAATACAATTAATTTCATAGTAAGATTCTTATAAAAATAAATAATAAACAAAAAAAATCTCAAATTTCTTTGAAGCTAGGCGCTCTCAAAATCTCTCACTTAGCTAGGTATCAAACATCATCTACAACGCACAGATAATTAAAAAGTTAAATAAGTGTTATTCTATTAGCTATCGAAAATGCAACCATTTAAACTGAAATATGTTATGCAAATATAAGAACTAGTAGTAAATAAGAGATATAAAACAATGTAAAAAAATGGATTTTACATTGTTTATTTTTGCATTTAACTTATTGTCAAATATTGTGTTTTAAACCTCCGTTCTATAAATTCCAGTTTGCAAACAAATCTCTTAAAGTTTTCATTTCGTTTAGTGTTAATAGTAGTTTTTTTTTGCAGTGACACTAAATTGTTCATTAACTTTATATAAAATTCCTCGGTAATTTTTTGATTGTTTTTTTTCTAAAAGTAGAAGCAAAAGAAAGGGTATTCCTATTTTGGGCAAATTATTTTCAAATAGTGTAACTGATTTTATTATTTTGACTTATTTTCATAAAATTACCCTTCTGGGAATTTAAAGTCTAAGCCTCCTACATAATTTAAAGGAGTTCATGAATTGTGTTAATAAAACAAATGTCGATGACTCATCCTATGTCTGTATATAACATGATATTTCTTTTAAACTTCCCTTAGATTTCATAGTGCACTCACATGCTGTTTGTCTTGACGCATTTTTTGAACGAAATTATAGTTTATCAAAAATTTTAGCTTTAAAGTGCTAAAATTCCACCGAAATAGTTCTCATTTTGAAGATTTTAACTAGTATTAATACGTGTTTTAATAAGTATTAGCACTGTTTTTAATTTGCTGAAATTAAATTAAGTGCTTACAGTGTTTAAATTAGCTAAATCGAAATAATAATCAAAAAAATAAAATTATGAAGTTAGGGATTTTCAACAAAGGCAAAGGAAAATTAAGTCTATTTTTATTAATGTTAACTATTTGTTTCAATTTCAAAGCACAAATCGTCTCAATACGAGAAAATAGACCAGAAAACATGACTGTTTGTATGGGAAACTATCCTTTTAGTGTTATTTTAAAAAACACCTCTCAAAGTAACATAAGTTCAATCACTATTTTATTAGATTTACCAGATTATATAAGCTATACTGGAAATTTAACAAATGCAATTTTACAAGACAGCTCTAATTTAAATCAACCTATTTTTCGTGTTTCTGAATTGGAGGCAAATGATAGTATAATCATATTTTATACAGCATCAGCAAATTGCGATATTATACCTTCAATCCTTGCAAATTCAACTATTCAAAATAGTTATTACTTGGAGTTTTATACCAATGGAGTGCTATACCAACAAGCTCCCATTTTACAGTCTAGTTACAATCTTTTGTATGCAGATTTATCAATATCAGTATCAAATAGTATTACTAATAATTTAACAATCGGACAAAGAGCTAATTATTACACCACTTCATTAGGAAATAGAATAATAAACATAAATAATGGAGGAAATGGAGTTATTGACACTGTTGTAATTCGAATTACCAAAGAAAATGAGCTCTTATTTAATGATTTCATGGCTTTTACTTCTCATTCATCAATTGCAAATGTGACCGAATTTTCAAATGAATATATAATAAAAATTGCAGGGAGCGAATTGGTAAATTGCGGTGCTAACTCGGGAACAAATCCAAATCTCTTCGAACCAGGAGAAAGTATTCAGATTATTGAAGATTTTGAAATTATTACTTGTTCTCCAAATAACTTCACTTCGTATGCTGTTCAATGGGGTTGTCAAAATAAAATCTGCAGCGATAATATTGGGTTCGGGAACACATATGCTACATCTAATATAAATGTTAATCAAGGAAATGCTCAATTTAGCATTCTTTCAGGAGAAAAGGATGCATTTCTTAACTATTGCCACAAAGATGGTGAAATGATTTTTTATTTTGTAAATAATAGTATGGCTCAAAACGATTTTGCTAAAGATCTAAAAATAGATATATTATCCTACGAAAATAATAACGGAATAAATGTATTACCGTTTTCATTTGGATTATTTGATTATTCTGTTAATAATGAATTAATTAGTTCAAATTTGATTACTGGACAGAATATTGTTCAAACTTTTTATCCTAATATTGGAAATAGTCCAGGTTATACTATTGATTTTTCAAACAATTTAAACCCTTTAATTTTAGATGACTTAGATGGGGATAATTATTATGATGATTTACAAGCAGGAGACACTTTAATTTTAAAAATTAAAGTACGATATTTAACTAGTTTCGAGTTCGAAAATGAGTGTCCAGTGGAATTTTTACACAACTATGGTTTACCTCAAATTTCTTGGAAAACCACTTGTAATGAAGTTTTAAATTCTCAAACATTAGTCACTTATTACGACAACAGATATTTAAATTACTCTTATTATTTTGAACAACTTACTGATAAAATAGAAGTCTCTTCTGATTTTTCAGAAGGAGTACCTGAAAATTTTACATTTTGCACAGGGAACTGGTACTATAACCAAAATAGTTTTGAATGTCCAGTTGATGAATATAAAGCTGTTATTAATTTACCATTAGGTTATCATTTAAGTCATTTACAAGATTCTGCAACTTGGGTTTCAATGCACGGTGATTCAGTTTCACTATTCGCAAGTGAAAGCAATAACCAAATCATAATTTATGGCGGTGGCAAAAGCATCATGCCAAATCAAAGCAAAGCATGGACGGGATGCTACACTGTACAACTTGAATTGGTATGTCCGCAAAATAACGATTTTCAAAGTATAAGTAATATAAGTTGGGAAATGCTTTACAAATGTGATACTTGTGAAATTTATCAAAGAAAGGCATGTTCTTCAGAAGGTGTTTATAATCATTTTAATTCTTGCTCTAGTAATTCGTCATGCTCGGGAATTATTTCAAAAGATTTTAACTTAGAGCGTATCAGCTTGGGATGGACTGATGAAACGCAAACAGTTCATGCAAGCCCAAATAATGGAATTAATTTAAAAGCAGCGTATCCTTTTGACAAAGTTCAAAGTAAAACAAGCGGTGTAATAGTTGATAATATATTTAATAGTGTTTTTGTAGAACTAAGCTATAATTCTTTAGATACTTTATTCAGTTTCCTAGATGGGAAATTTGAAATTTATAATAACCAGGGGAATTTAATTACAATTTGTAACGCAAATCTTCCTATTTTAAATGTCAATGCAGGAACTTATACCTATACATTTCAATTCTCTTGCAATAATTCATTTAATATTGGTGATAGCATTGTTTTGGTATCAAACTGGTTAGTTTTGAATTCAATTTTGATAAATCCAGAAAGTAATATTAATGTAGACATTTATCCAATACCAGATCTTAGATCAAGGTTTATAGTTGATTATAATGGTACATTAACTTCCTGTGATAGTTGGGGTGAAAACTTTAAATTGTATAGTGTTGAAACTTTTCCTCGTCCAATTTTGTTAAGCACGCCTAATGGTTGTAATGAAATTACTTTAGGAATGTACTGGCAAAATTTAGGAGGTACTTTATATAATGATTTTCCAAATGAATTTCGAAATCTTTGTGAATTAGATAATATTGTAAAATTTATTATTCCAGAAGGTTATGAATATATTGATTCCAGTTCTCAAGCTAATGGCTACATATGCGAGGAACAAAATTTGTCAGATCATTATAATCAAAATTTTCAAACCCTAATAAATCCAATTTTATCGCTAAATAAAGATACATTAATTTTTAATTACAATTGGAAACTTCAAGACAAATATGGGAGTAATGCCTTCCCTACTAACAATTTCCCCATCTTTACTTTTAAATTAAGACCAATTTCAGATCACCAAGATACGGTTTTCACAATTATGGATTATACCTTCAAAAAATATGCCTATTCTGAGACTCAATATCATGAATTGGTTAATTGGAAACAATCTTATACCTTTACGAGTGATGTTGACACAAGCAATTTAAGATGGTACCATTATGTACCTAATTTAAGTTTAGAGATTGCTCAACCATTGGTTGAAGGCTTTGAAAATGAAATTGAATGGGAATTAAAATTATGCAATAAAATTGATGAAAATCACTCAATTATAAGTGATGCTGAGGGGATATGGTTAAATATTAATAATATTAGTAATAATGACGGTGATATTCATATTATTGACATCTTAAATTCTTCAAATACAACAATATATGATTCTAGCAAAAGCTCATTTGTAGAAATTCACAGTTTAAATGCGGGAGAATGTATTGATTTGACTGTGAAAGCAAAATTTACGAGTTGTTTTTCAGATGATATTGATTCATTAAGAATAATAAGCGGATGGAATTGTTTTGGATATCCTAATCCTGAACTTGCAAATCAATTTCCTTGCAAGAAAGATACAAATTATCTTTTATTGAGGTATAAAACAGCAAATTTACAACTTGAGGCCACTCATTTGCCGAATCAAGATGTTCCTTTTCAAGTAAACGATGTTCTACATTATGAATTTAATTTGACAAGTTCCTCACCTGCAAATATGTATAATGTTGATTTTTGGCTCAATCTCCCAGAAGGACTATCTCTTGTAAATGCAATGTATTCGTATCCAAACAATAACAATTGGTTGTCAATAAACTCCAATAATTTTAATTATTTAGGAAATAATGTCATTGGTTGGAACATAGATTCTTTAGCTTTTCAGGCGCAAGATTATGTTTTTATAGGTAGCAGAAATTTGAATTTAAATAAAATTTGGATAAGCTTTGATTTACAAATTGATTGTAGTTTTAATCCCGCAAATGTACTTTCGATAAATGCTAGCGGAAAAACAAATTGTCATGATTCAATATTTTTGAACTCACAATATTTTATCAATTATTTAATTCCCACAAATAACACAAACTACGAGCTTTATTTTTCACCAGTTGATAGCTTAAACTGTAACCATAACACTACAATGTCCATAAATATTAAGAATATTGGAAATGTAATGAGTCAAATAGATGACAGTTTGAGATTAAGTATACCAGCTGGATTCAATTATGTACCAGAACCTTCACTCTTTTCGCAAGTCAGAATAACAACTAACCAATTAATTTGGTCGCTAAGTAATCTTGACATTGATTCTTTGCGAACATTTTATTTTACATTTACGAATAATAATTTTCAATCTCCTAAAATAATTTCAATTGTGGGTGAAATAGTAAATCCAATTGAGTATAACTGCAATTCATTGTACATTTCAGACACCTTGAATACAACTTTTTACTGTAATTCCTGCGGATTAAATGCTGTTTTTTATACAGATACTGTATGTTTAAAAGATGAAATGTGTTTTAAAATCACAGATTCAAATATGCTAAAAAATCAGTATTTGCATTTTTGGGACTTTGGAGATGGCTCAACTTCAAAAAACAAAGAACCATGCCATAAATATAATACGCCAGGAACTTATACAATTATTCATACCATCAGTGATTCGTCTACATGTATTAAAACTTTTACCTTTAATAATGTTGTCCAAAAATGTGATGATTTAGTTATTTTTCCAAATCCTACAAAAAATTTTTTAACAAACATTTATACTCACTCAGTAAAATCAGGAGAAGATACTATTGAAGATACTATTAAAGTTGAGATATTTAACACCTGGGGGGATTTGGTAAAATCTAGTTTTCTGACATCTTATGAAGACAAATTCAATCTTGATTTTTCAAATTACGCAAATGGAGTTTATTATCTATTAATTTATTCAAAAGACCTTTTAATAGGCAAGGAAAAAGTACTTGTTCTTGAATAAAAAAGAATTTGAGAAATAAAAAAACCCACAAAAAAAATATTTTGTGGGTTTTTAACGCTTTTTAATGAGTTTTAGCGGTCTGGACGGGACTTTGATATAATTCCCTAGACCGCATTATCAGTGCGATAAACTTACAGAAACTCCTAAGGTTACCTAAGAGGTTACTTAATATTTTAAATTATTTGAGTTATAATATTGTAAAGAGCGATTTCTTTCCACAAATATAATGATACTTTTTGAATTAATGTATCAAAGTAATACAAAATATATCAAACTATTCATGAATCAGAGTAAGGACTTTTATTTGAGAGTGTAAACTATTCAATCTCTCAAAAACGGTTCGATATCCAATCTTTTTAATCCTGTGTAAGTGCAAAACTCATCAATTGAAACAAATTGATGATCTTCTTTTTTTAGTGAAATTCTGATTTTATCTAAAAGATTCCTCCCATATCGCTCACTCCTACCAGTTATTCGTTGAACATCTTTTGGATAAATGCAAATCCTATTAGACATTACTAAAAATATTGATGTAAAGATAGAATATTTTAGGATAATAATTTTACCTACGGTGAGAACGCTACGCTAAGTTGTTAAAATTTTAACCCAAGTGGGCGTTAATATGACGCTCCCTAGGGATTGATATGGATATTCTATGAATAAAAAGTTGATATCGGAACAATGTTTCACTATCGGAATTGCTTTGTAAATTCTAAATACCACCAGCCTATTTTTGTTTCAGAAACGGAAATTCAAGTTCGCGATAAGAATGATGTTTTGCTTTAAAGAAAGTCTTAAAAGCTAATTTAAAAACAATATGAAATGGCAAAACAAACTGGCATTATCAAGTTAAAAGGAAAAATCGGAGATTTATCTTTTTACAAGACCAAAGACGGACATTTGGCAAAAGAAAAAGGAGGTGTTGATGGTGACCGAATTAAAAATGATCCTGCATACGCTCGAACTCGTGAGAATAATGCAGAATTCGGAACATCAGCAACATCGGGAAAACTTACTCGTGATTCACTTCGTCCAATTGCACAAAGTGCATCAGACAACAGAGTTGTTGCGAGAATGACAAAATTAATGTCGCAAATTAAAAACTTGGATTTGACTTCTGCGAGAGGTGAACGAAAAGTAGGTGTTGCGATTGCTGGAGCAACAGCGAAAGCCTTGTTGAAAGGTTTCGAATTCAACAAAAACGCACTTTTAGTAAGTATTTTGTATAAACCTTATGCAGTAAACACGACTACAGGAGTGATTACCATTCCTGGTTTAATTCCTGTGAACGACATCGTTTTTCCACAAGGTGCAACACATGTGAGTTTAACAGGATCTTATGGAAATATCAACTATGCAACGTCAATCGCAGATGTGAAGTTGACAAACGTTGTGAATTTGCCAATTGATGGAACTCCGGCATCGGTAACTTTGACACCTACTGCCGTGCCAGCGGGAACAGGTGCGAAAGTTTACTTGTTGAAAATTGAGTTTTTCCAAATGGTAAACGGTGTTCAATATTCATTGAAAAATGGAGCGTTCAACGCTTTAAGAATTATTGATGTGATTTAATTTTTTTGAGATGAAAAAGAATCGCTTCCTAAGTCCAACTCCTAAATTTCACAGAATCGTGCGAAATATCGGGCTTGGCTTGGCAGCTGCTGGTGGAGTTATTTTAGCTTCTCCAGTTGCTTTGCCAACCGCAATTGTAAGTTTGGGAACTTACCTCATCCTTGGAGGAACAATTGCAAGTGCAGTAGCACAAAGTGTAACTGCAGACAGAAAGTAAATGTTGAATATTTAATATAAGTAAAACATGAATAAGAATTGTAAATCAGCTAATTGGTTTGTGAAATTTAAAGCGAAAAAGAAACCACGTTTTAAACCTGGTACCGAATTGAGCGAAAAAGTAAACAAAATGAATGTTGAAATTCAAGAAGAAAAAAGTGAAATTTCGAAAGCAATTGACATTAAAATGGAAGTTGAGCAAAGCGAAAAAGATCATTTGGAAATTGCTTTAAAAAAGAAATTGCGCTTTAAAGCTGGTTCCGATTTGACTGAAAAAGTGAATTTGGTAAGTGTTGAAACAATTGAAAATTTTGATGAAGATTCTTCAGAATCTGAATTAAAATTGAAGCTTGAAGAAAATGAAAGCGAAACCTTGGATATTTCTTGTAAAAAGAAAATCAGATTTAAGGCTGGTTCTGAATTGAGCGACAAAGTTAACAGAATGAAAATTGATTTGGATGAAGATTCAGACGAAGATTCTGCAAATACATTGTTGAAAATGGAAATTGAAACAATGGAAAAACAGCGTTTATCGATTGCTTTAAAAAAGAAAATCAAGTTTAAAGCTGGTGCTGATTTGACCGATAAAGTAAATTTAGTTGATGTGGATTGGACTGAGGAAATGACCGAAGACCAAGAAGTTGTAACGATTACCTTGAAAGTTTCTTCATCAATTTGCCAAACTGAAATTTCTGAAGTGACAGAACTTCAAAAATAATTTCCATTTATTTAAACAAAAAGTAAAATGATACACCACGACCACAGCACAGCAATAGGAACAACGACAGGAACGGCTTTATCCGTATTTGCGACTTTAGACACGCAAGATTACATGAAAACGATTGTTTTGGCTTGTGTGGGGGCGGTTGTAAGTTTTACGGTAAGTTTGTTTTTGAAATGGGTATGGAAGAAGATTAAGTAAGTTCTTTGAAAACATTAGTTGTGAAACGCCATTCGAGAGAGTGGCGTTTTTTTTGTGCTTTGAGTTTTTTCGATTATTCGAATGAAAAGGAAAACTTTTTCTAGCTATAAACAAAAGTTTTTCTAAAGTGAATGTCCATTCTCTAAAATATGCATTATTCTGCTATTATCAGCTTAAACACTAAGTTTATTGCAATTCGATTTTTTGTTTAAAATACTGTTAATAAGAGTTAAATGTTAATTTATTGCAAATTATTAGCATTTTACAAATAAAGAAGTGTATATTTGCAGAGTGAATACTTACTCACATTATTTAGAAACTTAAAATTAGCAGGTAAGTTATTCTATTCAAAGGTTTTAATTAAGAATTAAAGAACAGTTTAAAATTATAAGAGCTATGATAAACGAAACAATATCCGATAGACAACTTGAAATAATTGATGCTACAGGGAAAATACTTACAAACTCTGGAGTTAGCGGATTGACAATTAAGAATCTCGCTAAAGAAATGAAATTTTCTGAAAGTGCAATTTATAGACACTTCACTAGCAAAGAAGAAATAATTGTTGCTTTACTTGATTACTTGGCAATAAATATGGACAATCGCTATACGAATTCAATTTTAGCTACTCAAACACCTGAAGAGAAATTTACAACTCTTTTTCAAAATCAATTTTCATTTTTCAAAGAACATCCTCATTTTGTTGTAGCTGTCTTTTCAGATGGTTTAATGGAAGAAAGCCAGCGGATTAATGAAACAATTTTGAAAATAATGAGTGTAAAAATGAAGCACTTGATGCCTATTATTGTGGAAGGTCAACATAAAAAGATATTCACCAATGCAATCACTTCAGATGAATTGATGCATATTGTTATGGGTACATTCCGCCTTCAAATGTTTAAATGGAAAGTAGCTAACTTTCAGTTTGATATCATAAGAGATGGCGATAATATGATCCAATACATATTATCTTTAATTAAAAATAAGTAATATGAAAAAAATAATTTTATACCTGACGGCAATAGTCTTGACAGCTTTTGGACTTTTGACTTTATTTTTGAGCACCTCAGTAATTTTTGATTTTTTTGACATTAGAGCTAGAGAGGGCAACTACGTTTTATTTGTTGTATGGGCAAATTTCATTAGTAGTTTCTTATATCTATTTGCTGCTTATGGTATCATTAAAAACAAGAAGTTTGCAACTACCCTCTTGTTAATTTCCTCTATCATTTTGATTCTTGCATTTGTAGGGTTAAAAATACATATCAACTCTGGAGGTGTATTTGAACAAAAAACAGTAGGTGCAATGATTTTTAGAATATCTGTAACACTATTTTTTACACTAATAACGTATTTCACACTCAAAAATAAAAAGAAATGAAAAAAATAACAATTTCCGCAATGCTGGTCGTTTTTGCACTTACTAGTTGTAATGAAGCATCCGTCAATGAATCACAGAATAAATCAGCAACACATGTGGATGACGAACATAATCACGAAGAAAAAAACGAAGCGATTGAACTCAACAATGGAAAAAAATGGGTTGTTGATTCAAAAATGATGATTCACATTCGTGAAATGGAGAACATCGTTGTTGTATTTAACACTGAGGAACAAAAAGATTATAAAAAGTTAGCAATAAAGTTGCAATCAAACATTGATTTACTGACCGCAAGTTGTACAATGCAGGGTAAAGCTCATGATGAATTACATAAATGGCTGGTACCGTTTATGGATATGGTTAGCGTCTTAACGGATGAAGAAAATGACACCGAAGCAGCTAAACAATTTAAAAACATCCAAACATCATTAATAACCTTTAACACTTATTTCCAATGAATTTAGTAGAATTACATGACCAGACAAAAGAAGTTTCAGCATCAGCACTTTTTAAAGGAGAAATTGGTTCAGCTACGGCTATTCAATTATTAAGAAATGGAACACTGAAAGAACACGTAACTAAAACTCCTGCCTTACTAGTATGTGTGAGTGGTTTTGTTCGATATGAAGATGAAAATGATCATGAGGTAGAATTATCACCAGGAGATTATTTCATGATTACTCCAAATTTGAGACATTGGTTAAATGCCTCCGTAGATTCTCAATTGATTTTATTTAAATAAAAAAATTTGACTCATGAGGTTAGTGAACATTTACAAACAAGCATTTGTGCTTCTTTCTTTTATGACTGGAGTTTCAACTATTCATGCACAAGAATGGACAATTCAACAATGCATTGATACTGCCCAGCAAAACAATAAAAACCTTCAAATATCTGAAAACCATGTTTTAATTGGCCAACAAAGAGAGAAAGAAGCAAAAGCGAACCTTTATCCCAAAATTTCTGCAAATGCAGACTATAAATACTTTAGTAATTTACCTTATCAGTTATTACCTCTTTCAGCTCTAAACCCAACTGCTCCAGAAGGAGTGTATCGGGAAGCTCAATTTGGTGTACCACACAATATCAATTCAAATTTACAATTGACCATGCCTTTGTACAATTCTCAGGTTTATGGCGCTATTCAAATTTCAAAAATTGCATCTGAAATTACTGATCTACAATTGCAGAAAACTGAAGAGCAAATTTATTTCGAAATAACAAATTTGTATTATAATGCTCAAGTTTTATACTATCAAATATCTTTCCTCGATAGTAATCTTGTAAATGCCGAGCGTCTTTTAAAAAACATGGAACTCCTTAAACAGCAATTGTTAGCTAAGGGTTCAGATGTAAATAAGGTTAAACTGCAAGTAGAACAATTAATTACGCAAAAGGAAACAGTAAAATCTAAATACACCCAAGTGCTAAATGCTCTAAAATTTACGATGGGAATTTCCTTGGATCGAACTATTGAAATTACTTCAAAAATCGAACAAGGAAAAGCTATTGAATATGCTAGATTTTCTACTCTTGATATGCAATTAGTAAGCACACAAAAAAAATTACTTACTAATGAGTTTAATAATTTAAACAAGTCAAGATTTTTACCTTCTTTGAATCTCATTGCAACTTATGGTACAACAGGATTTGGATATAATGGAAAACCAAGCAGTTTTTTAGATTTTTATCCAATTGGATTTGCAGGTTTACAATTATCCTATCCTTTATTTAATGGGACCGTTGTTTTGAAAAAACTTGCCCAAAAAAGAATAGAATTAGAGAATAATGAATTGCAATTCAATTTAGTATCTGAACAAAACTCAATGCAAGTCGCGAATTCAAATTTACAACGATTAATAGCGCAAAAATCAATTGAAACTGTATCAAATCAAATCACACTTGCTCAACTTATTTACACACAAACCTTACAGCAACAACAACAAGGAACAGCTAGTCTAACAGATGTTTTACTTGCTGATAATGCTTTACGCGAATCTCAGCAACTATATATAACTGCACTGGTTGATTATTTAAAAGCCGATTTAGAACTTAAAAAAGTGACAGGAAACATTTCATCCATTAAATAAACTCACCATGAATTCAAAAACATCCATTTTAAAAAAGGTATTAATTATTATCATACCTCTTGGCTTAGTTGCTATTTTCATTATCAAATTGAAAACCAATAAAGAAATAACTCAAAACAAAGTCTATACCTACGATAAAGAAAAGGCGATAAACATTGAAGTTGACACCCTGAAATTAAGTTCAATCGACAATGAATTTTCCTATTCGGGAATTTTTGAACCTAATAAGGAAACGAAATTAAGTTCCGAATCACAAGGAAAGATTAATAAAGTTATGGTAGATGTGGGAAGCCTTGTAAAAAAAGGTCAAACGCTTGTTGTTTTAGATAATTCTTTGCTAAAATTACAACTTCAATCAGTTGAAGTACAAATTTCAGGTTTGGAAGCAGATGTAAACCGATATACGATTCTTGCTAAATCAGACGCAATTCAAGGAGTGCAATTAGAAAAGGCTGAATTGGGTTTAAAAACCGCGAAAATTCAAAAAGCAACCTTAATTGAACAAATCCGAAAAACAACCATTCAAGCGCCATTTGACGGTGTTATTACTGCAAAACTAAGTGAAGAAGGTGCTTTTGCATCACCAGGTATCCCTTTGTTGCAACTCACTGATATTACTAATATAAAATTCAACATCAATGTATCTGAAAATGAGTTGCATAAATTTAAATTGAATACACCTTATTCTATTTCTGTAGATTCATATTCCGATTTATTTTTGTCCGCTAAAGTAACATTAATTGGAAGCAAAGCAAATATGGGAAATAGTTTTCCGATTCAATTTTTGGTTAAAAACACTACTGATTTAAGCATAAAATCCGGAATGTTTGGCAAAGTGAAATTGCAAAATAAAAGTAATGAACAGAAAATTATTATTTCAAGCTCCGCAATACTCGGAACTAGTGATAAAACACAAGTATATGTTGTTAAAAACGGCAAAGTTTATCTGAAGGATATTGAAATATCAGATAAATATCAAAACAAAGCAATCGTAAAATCAGGGTTGAAAGAAGGTGATGTTTTAGTTGTCAAAGGCTTTATTAATCTTTTTGAGGGCGCTAATGTATCTGTTAATTAATTTAATTGTATAAAAAATGAATATTACAGAAATATCAATCAAGCGACCATCCTTAATCATTGTGCTTTTTAGTGTATTCACATTATTGGGATTCATTGGCTACAAGAATTTAAGTTACGAATTAATGCCTGATTTTAATCAGCCAGTTGTTGTAATTAAAACTGTTTATCCAGGTGCAGAACCAAATGAAGTAGAAACTTCTGTATCGCGCAAAATAGAAAATGCTCTATCTAATTTGGAGGGTGTAGATTATTTAGTGACAAAATCATTACCGAATGCATCGGTCATCATTGCAAATTTGAAATACGGAACGGATTTGGATAAAACAATGCAAGATGCACAACGTTACATCGATAATATTAGTAAAAATCTTCCTCCAGAGGTACTTAGTCCAGAGATGAGTAAAGTATCACCGAATGATTTACCCATCATGTCAATCAGTGCAACGAGTAATTTGTCTTCAACAGAATTTTTTCAAAAAATGAAAGATGATTTTTTGCCACAAATCCAACAAATTAAAGGGGTTGCAGAAATAACAATTTTGGGAGGTGAAGAACGAGAAATTCAAGTTAAAATCGATCAGGATAAACTAAAGCTGTACAAAATTTCAATGATTCAAGTTGTTGAAGCAATAAATCGATCAGGACTAGATTTACCAGCTGGGAAAGTGCAATCAGAAAATGAAAATAATTCAGTTCGATTAACTGGGAAATTTACTTCATTGGAGGATTTGAAAAATGTCCAAATCGCGATGCCTATTGCAGGAAGTCCAGTGTATGTCAAAGATGTTGCGACTGTAATTGATGGTGTAAAAGAAACAAGTTCAATAAGCAGGTATAATGGAGAAAATGGAATTGGTTTACTGCTGAAAAAACAAGGGGATGCAAATGCAGTCGATGTTTCTAGGCTTGTGCGCGAAAAATTTAACAATATAGAAAAACAAAATGCAGGAAATTCTGTAAAGTTTGTTATTGCTGATGACAGCACAGACAATACCATTGCAGCAGTTGATTCAGTCGTTTTTGACCTCATCTTAGCAGTAATTTTGGTTTCCTTAGTGATGCTTTTATTTCTACGAAGTTTTAGAAATTCACTTATTGTAATAATTGCGATTCCAACTTCTTTGGTTACTGCATTTGCTGTTATGTGGCTATTGGGATATACGCTAAATCTTATGACTTTATTGGCCATGTCTTTAATCATCGGGATTTTAGTTGATGATGCTGTTGTGGTATTAGAAAATATTCAAAAACATTTAGACAGAGGAAAAGATAAACGAATTGCTTCTATGGATGGCCGGAATGAAATTGGTTTTGCAGCTTTATCCATTACTCTAGTTGATATCGTTGTGTTTTTACCTATTCTATTTTTGCAGGTTTTTGTGGCAGATATGCTCAAACAATTTTCCGTTGTTGTGGTTACCTCCACCCTTACAAGTTTACTGGTTGGTTTTACACTAACTCCTTGGCTAGCTTCCCGTATTGGTAAAAAAGAAGATTTACAACCTACAAATTTATTTAATCGTTTTTTACTTTGGTTTGAACGACAGTTGGAACAATTTACCAATTGGTACGGTAGAAAACTGGAATGGGTACTGCATCATAAACTTGTTTTTACGGGCATTGTATTACTTCTTTTTGTTATGACTTTGGGTATTATGAAACAAGGTATCATTGGAAAAGAGTTAATTTCTACTGGTGACCAAGGTAAATTTAGAATGGCTTTGGAATTTGATAAATCCACCTCGATTCAACAAAATAATTTAATCTCGAAAAAAGTTGAACAGTATATTCTCCAACAACGAGAGGTTTCAACCGTCTTTAGTAATGTTGGAGGACCAAGTACAGGAATTGGGAGTTTAGGTGTGGGCTCAGCAAACAAAACTGAATTTACGATTCAATTAAAATCTAAAAAGGAACTTAAAAATGTTCCTACTGAAAGTTTTATGAAAAAGCTCAGAAATGATCTTCAATCAAAATTTCCAAGTATTAATTACTCAATGGCTGCTTTGGGTCTAATACCAAGGTCGGCACCAATTGAAATAACATTGAGTGGAAGTAATTTAGATTTAGTTATGAAAACGGGCAATGATTTAAAAACAATCGTTGAAAAAATTCCAGGTTCGGATAATGTTCGTTTGTCTGTGGAGACTGGAAGTCCTGAATACAAAATCATTCCTGATAAGGATAAAATGCAACGATTAGGCTTAACTACTGCATACGTTGGGATGAATTTAAGGACAGCGTTTACTGGAAATGATGATGCTACTCTAACTCAAAATGGAACAGAGTATCCTATTCGGATTTGGTTAAATGAATTTAGTAGAAAAAACTTTGAAAATGTTCAAAAACTATCTATTATTAATCCTGCTGGATTACCGATAGAAGTAGCTCAATTTGCCACTGTGAAACAAGACAATTCTCCCTCTTTGCTGGAAAGAAAAGATAGGCAACCAGCAGTTACCTTAACATCAGATGCCTTAGGAAGACCATCGGGAACTGTGGCTGATGATGTTGTAGCTTATTTAACAGAAAATCCTTTACCTGAGGGAATTCAAATGACTTGGGGAAGTGATATAAAAAGGCAAAATGATAGTTTTGGAGCTTTAGGAAGTGTTTTATTAATCTCCTTTTTATTGATTTATCTCATTATGGTTGCTTTATATGACAGTTTTATTTACCCTTTTGTCGTATTGTTTTCAATACCAGTTGCTGTGATAGGTGCTTTCTTTGCTTTAAATTTATCTCTGAGTAACTTGAGTTTATTTGCCCTCTTAGGTCTTATCATGTTAATGGGATTGGTTGTTAAAAATGCAATTTTAATTGTTGACTTTACAAATCAATTAAAGGCAGAAGGAAAACCTTTTAGGGAAGCATTAATTATTGCAGGAAAAGGTAGAATGAGACCTATCCTTATGACAACGCTATCCATGGTAATAGGCATGCTTCCGATTGCGATGGCAACTGGTACGGCTGCCGAATGGAAAAATGGTCTCGCATGGGTTATTATTGGTGGCTTACTTTCTTCTTTGATATTGACAGTGTTTTTAGTACCGATGGTCTATTACATAGTTGATACTTTGAAGGAAAAAATAAGTACACGACAAAAAAAGAAATTAGAAGCTTAACACAACCAACCTTTTATCAATTAAACAAGTATTAACAATTTAAAAAAAACAGTATGAAAAAAATTTTTGTAGTAGCATCTTTATTGATGTTTGTAGGTTCAATGTCATCAACTGCTTTTGCAGCTTCAAATGATGTTAAAACGGAATTTGTCAAAAAAGATGACAAAAAGAAGAAAAAGAAAAAATCGAAAAAAGGATCTTGTTGTGCATCAGGTACAACAGGAACAAGTGAAAAAAAATCTTGTCATACAGAAGAAAAGAAATAATTCCTTTTTTTGATTTAAGAAACGCCATTCGAGAGATTGGCGTTTTTTTTGTTTACTTTTGAAGCATGTTTTCCGATAAATTTATTCAAACAATTCACAAGTTCAATAAAATTAGTATTGATCAATTTGAAAAAATTGAAAAAATTTCAACGCGAATAAGTATTGGAAAAAATGATATTTTGCAAAATATTGGTCATACGTGCAAAACACTTTATTTCGTGGAATCTGGATTATTGCGAATTTTTTATTTGAAAGATGGAAATGATATAACTGAATCTTTCGAAACTGAAAATTTATTTGTTGCCCGAGCGGAAAGTTTGTTTTCAAATAATCCATCGCAAAAAGGAATTCAGGCATTAGAAAAGACTGAATTAATTTCAATTAACACTCAAAAATTATTTGATTTATTTGAAGAAAACCCTGAAATTGAACGTCTATTTCGAAAAATCATAGAACTTTCTTATGTGAAAACTATTCAACGAATTGAAAGTTTACAATTTCACACTGCTGAAGAGCGCTATTTAAACCTTTTGACAGAATTTCCTGAAATTATTCAACGTGTTCAATTAAAACATATTGCTAGTTATTTAGGGATTACACAAGTAAGTTTGAGTAGAATTAGAGCTCAAATCTGATTATTTATCATTTGTTAAATTTTTACTGATTCTTTATTCAGACATTTGTCAAAAATTTAAAAATGAGAGAAGTAAAACTGGGACTTTCGGAAAATTGGAAACAATTTACACTCCTCGTAATTGTAAATGCCTTTGTGGGTGGAATGGTTGGCTTGGAACGTTCCATACTCCCAGAATTGGCCGAAAAAGAATTTCATCTTGCAGCTAATTCTGCAATTCTATCTTTTATCATTGTTTTTGGAATTGTAAAAGCATTAACGAATTATTTTACTGGAGCATTGGCAAACCGCTTTGGAAGGAAAAATTTATTAGTAATCGGTTGGTTAATTGCTATTCCGATTCCCTTTATTTTGATTTATGCCAATCATTGGAACTGGATTGTATTTGCAAATGTCTTATTAGGAATAAATCAAGGTTTAACTTGGTCCAGTACCGTTGTAATGAAAATTGATTTGGTTGGTGAAAAGCAAAGAGGTTTTGCCATGGGTTTAAATGAATTTGCAGGTTATATTTCCGTTGCATTAGTTGCATTTTTGACAGGCTACATTGCTAGTGAATATGGTATTAGACCTTATCCGTTTTATGTGGGAATTGTTTTGGTGTTTTTAGGTTTGTTTTCCAGTATTTTTTTAATAAAAGATACGCGAAATCATGTGCAACTTGAAAAAATTAACAGTACTATACCAAAATTGAAAAGTATCTTTTGGGACACAACATGGAAGCATAAAGTTTTAGGTTCAGTTACCCAAGCAGGATTAGTGAACAATCTAAATGATGGTATGGTTTGGGGAATTTTTCCAATTATATTGGCTCAACGAAATTTTAATATCGGAGAAATTGGAATGATTACTGCCATATACCCTGCTGTTTGGGGATTGGGGCAATTGTTTACTGGAAAAATGGCTGATAAATTCCCTAAAAAGAACTTGTTGTTTATTGGAATGTTTTTACAAGCTATGGCATTGTTTGGATTTTTCATTGCGGAAACAATGCCCATTTTCATTGTCTTATCTGTATTTTTAGGATTTGGTACAGCTCTCGTTTACCCCACATTTTTGGCAACTATTGCAGAAAACACGCATCCAGATGATCGCGCAAAAAGTGTGGGAATCTTTCGTTTATGGAGGGATTTAGGTTATGCTATTGGAGCAATTTTAACTGGAATTATTGCTGATTTATTCAATTTAAATGCTGCCATATTATTTATTGCAGTGTTAACTCTAATTTCAGCTTTTATCATATTAATCAGAATCAAAAAATAAGTTATGGAAAATTGTATTACAAAAAAAGAATTGGAAAAATTGATTGAAAATAAAGTAAAATTTCAATTAATCGATGTACGTAGTGAGGAGGAATTTAACGAATTACATATTCCGATTGCTACAAATTTTACGATTGAAACAATAGATTCAGACCAAAATAAATTGGATAAAGAAATTTTGATTGTTACGACTTGTGGAAAAGGTGGCGGTCGTTCTGAAAAAGCTTCCCGAAAATTACAAGATTTGGGCTTTACAGCAAGTTATTTGTGTGGTGGTACTTTTGGTTGGTTTGAAAAATAAATTAATTAAAGCCCTAGTCCTCGACCAGGGCTTTTCTTTTACCTTACCAAATCCCTTGCAACTTCACGTTTAATTTTTTTCAAAGTTGCAGCCAAATCCTGAAAATGGTGATCCTTTTCGTTAACCGTTTTCAGTAAAATCAATGATTTTTGGAAAAGTTCTGGTTTTGTTTGACATTTTAAAAAAGAATCACGGACCAGGTTTAATATTTCCTTTTTGCGAATGTACAAAATTACGGAACCGATGAGGTGCTGCCGAAATCTGTGACTTTGCCACAATGCAAAACAAATCCAGTACAAACTTTCTTTTTGCTCTTCTGAATCGCACTCAATTACAAAACAATTTGGACAAGCTTCATCTAAAGGTTTTCCAGAATTTAATCCTCTATTCAAAACAAAGAAATGAAACCCAGCGTATTTTTTCGCTGGGTTAAATGATTGTAGACTAAAATTCGAACTCATAGCTATCATTTTTTTGAATTAATGCGTTCAATCTTCTTTTGGCAAATGCTCTCAAATTGAGATACATCGTTCTCAAATTGCCTGGTTCGATGTTTTGTAATTCGGTTTCAAAAAAGGCAATTTCTGTTTGCAATTGGAATCCATCCATTCTCGTCATGATGGACTTTGCAACTGCTGGGTTAATTGTTGTGTACATATATTATGGGCTTTAAAAATTAAGCTTCTAGCGCTTCGCGCCCATAATTAATTCCAAAAGAAAACAGAGAAAAAAAACGACATAAATGCCGAAAAAAAAGAAAAAAAGAAAGCAATTTTTTCAGTGCTGGAATGAGTGAATGCAAGCTTTTTTACAAAAAAATACTACCCGACTTTTTGAGAAGATTTATAGTGTTATGGATATTTAGATTGAGGGATTAATTTGCATGCAAACGAAAAATTGAGGGTGGAGAATTTTTTGTAAAAACCCGCAGGGCTTGAACTTGCAGAAACGAAATGGAGGCACTAAATTTGCTGCCATTTTTTTATTTTTATCCAAAAATCATCAAGTTTAGAGATGAATTTGAAATTAAAACCACTTTAATACATTACTTTTGTGCCCCCATGAGCAACTTTAGTAAAGAATTTGTACATTATCAAGGAAGCAAGATTGATTATCATTTTTCGTATATGGAATTGTTCGAAAATCTTGGAACTAATGAATCAATTTATCAAGTTTGTGATGGTTTTGAAACTATCGGAATCAAAAACCTCAATGGAATTCCATTTCTAGTGAAATCTAACGGAATGGAAATAAATCTTCAAAAATTATTAGCTGAAAGCAGTAATTAAGCTCTTATAATAAAAGGGGGGTATGACAGCCTTGAGCCAATGCGACGTGGAACTAGCATGTGTGCAGAAAATGGAATGAAGCAAAGTAATGAAATGGATTTGCTTCATGGAATTGTGTGTGCGACGCCGTTTGCGAGTTAGCCCCAAGTGGGACATGAAAAGCAAGTGCCAACTTGCGGGAATGACCTATGCTGAAAGCACAAGTGGCTGGCAAAGTTTTTGAAAATCGAAGCAGAAATCAAAAAAACAAGTGTGTGAAATTTGTGGATTGTAGGCACGGAAAGGAACAAATGAGCACTCTTGTAAACTAACGAGAATTGTTATTGACATTGAAGTTTAAAATTGGTGCTTGTGGAAGTATGGAACAAGCTCCAAACTGCGAAAATCTATCAAAAACTATGACAGCCACGAAGCTTGGGGCGATAGCAGGCGAGCCTAACAATAAGCAACGGTGGACACCCAGTTAAAAATTGCGTTAGCAACCTTTGAAAAAAGGGTCTATCTGCGATGCTTGCTGAAGCAGGTGGGTGGACAAAGTAGTTGCGAGTGAGGAACATTGAGGACGTTACAAAAAAAGCTAATGGAAAACCGTTATGAGGAATTCTGACGAATAGGTTTGTATTGATGTTTGCAAGGGCAAGGACTTTAGGACGATGCTTTGTATTACCCTTGCAAACAAGCTTTTTTTTGTGAAAGGAGGAAATGGACGAACACCATATAACCCATCTTTTATTTTTTTCAGGAAGGATATTTGAGATTTTACGGAAATCTAAAATACTAAGATCTAAAAAGAATTTTTGTGAGAAAGTGAAGCTAAAGCAAGTGAAATAGCTAAGGATGATTTTATTTTAAAGCAAGAAATGTAAGAAGTTATTTCTTTTGACTTCAAAAATTATAATTGGGATAAAAATTCTTAACAAAACGTATTGGTGGAAAGCAATGGAACCAATTAGTTTTGACCTGCCCGAACGAAAATGGAAAGCTTGCCGAAGTGGGAAACCATTTGAAAAGACATATCAAAGCGACCTAAAAAGCTCTTGGGATGTCTATTGAAAATGAGTTTCTGTGAGGAAACTTGGAATTGTAGGACGATTAAGGCAGCATTAATGAAGTAATAAGATCTACTGCAATTTAAATGTTACGAAATTATTTTTCCATTTTATGATTTAAATCATTTTGTACGAAGTAGAAAAATAGCAATTTTGTGAAAAAAATATTATGTTAGATTTAAATATAGCAAAAAGCGAATTGGTTGAGCAAGCCTTTGAATTTTGGTTTGGTAATCATGAACACATAAGAAGTCCATTTCCAAATTACATACAATCTGATTTGAAATCAAAATCCACTTCAAAATTTGAATCTTGGATAAATAATCTGAAAGATGGTGCAAAAGATGAATTGAATGAGGAAATGATTGCAGAAAAATTTGAAGAAGTAATGTTTGAAATTGCACATGAATTAGTATTTACAGAAGATGAAAAAACAACAATTCTCTATCCTTTTTTACCAAGATTAGGTGATAAATTAAAGGATGCAGAAGAAAATGAAAGTGAAATTATTGACCGTAATATTTTTAAGGAAAATGACACAAATTTCCTAAAAATAAATTGTAGAAGATTAAGTGACAACGAAACGTGGAGTACATCTTTTGAATTGCCGACATAATTTAACACTTGTACTTAACTAAAGGATGCCGATTTGCATCCTTTTTTTTTGCAATCATCTTGGTGTCTGCTTAAAAGTAATCTTACCGCAAACGAAACACATAACGCTGATTATTAATCAATTAAATTAATACTAATGTTAAGGCTTTGTAGTTTTAATAATTTTATCATTTTTAAAGTAATTTATCTCAAGAACTTCCTCCCCCTTTCCGTATGTTATTTGTGGGCCATTCAATAAATTGTTGATATAATTGCTTTTCAAAATCATTGTTCCAGTTGTATCATAAACAATCCATTGACCTTCTCTTTTTCCATTTTTAAAGGATCCTGATAATTGTTTAAAACCATTTTTGTGGTACCAAGTCCAATTACCTTCATTTTGATTGTTTTCCGTTTGACCAGTTCTTATAGGGTTTCCATTTTCATATACAAGAACTTGATCTTTTTTTGAAACAAAATGAAATATGGCCCAACCAATAACTATGAAAACAACAATGATTTTATGGGAACTGTTATAACTATACATAACTAAATTTCATGCCTTGTGCCTCTAAAAACTTTAAATACGTGGAGTACCGCTGGGAAAATTGCATCCATTGACTCAGAAGCACCTTTCGTTGAACCAGGTAAAGCTAGAATTAATGATTTTCCTTTCACTCCTGCTACACTTCTTGACAACATCGAAAGTGGAGTTCTTTCTTGGCCATAATTCCTAATGGTCTCTTCAATTCCTGGTATTCTTCTATCTAACAGTGGAATTATAGCTTCGGGAGTTACATCCCTTAAAGAAAGTCCTGTTCCTCCTGTATAGATAATCAAATTCGTACCTAATTCAACATGTTTATTAAGTACAGATTGAATATCACTAACTTCATCTGGAATTATTAGGTAATCAGGTACTTCAACTCCATTAGCCTCTAATTTTTCTTGAATACTTTTCCCTGCGAAATCTTCCTTTAATCCTTTACTGATCGTATCGGAGCATACAATTACAGCTGCTTTTAAATTTAAATCAGTATATTTATTTTTCCAATCAGATTTACCTCCTGTTTTACTAATTAATTTTATATTTTGAATTTCAATTCCTTTATCAATTGGTTTCAACATATCGTACATGGTTAAAGCAATTACACTTGCACCATGCATTGCTTCAACTTCAATTCCTGTTCTATAAATTGATCGCACTTCAATTTGAATATAAATTTCATTTCCTCTTATTTCATAACTTACTGCGGTAAATTCGATTGGAAGAGGATGACAGTCAGGTATAACATCACTTGTTTTTTTAACAGCAAAAAGACCTGCTGTTTTTGCCATTTCAAAAACGTCACCTTTTGGAACCTTTTTATTAATTATTGCATCAATCGTTTCAGTTTTTGATACTAGTACAACAGCTTGGGCAATAGCAGTGCGCAAGGAAGTGTTTTTATGTGTTATTTCTACCATATTTTCTAACTAATTATTAACTTTCCATTGAGCACTTTGATCCATGAAAATTTCCTTTCCAAAAATTGGTGCTCTAGATTTAATTTCTTCAACTATATATTCAACTGCTTGTTGAGCCATTTTTCTGTGTTTTGATGAAACGAATACAAATAAACAAATTTGGCCTGATTCAACTAAACCTAAACTGTGATAAATATGCATACAAACTAAATCAAATTTTAAAAAAGCTTCTTCTCTAATTTCATCAAATACCTTATTTGCTAAGTTATCAAATGCAGTATAATCAATAGCTACTACCTCTTTGCCCTCAATCATATCTGCCCTAACTTGACCTAGAAAAATTTGATGTGCTCCTATCGTTTTTTTACTTTGGTGCTTATCGATTGATTCGCCAATAAATTGACTTGCGATTGCACCATTTTTAAAACAATTTTTTATTGTTCTTTCCATAATTCTGTAAATTCATTTGTGAATCCTGATTTTAAATTATAAATCAAAGATGGATCTAATAATTCAGATAAAATATTTTGTGCTTCTTTACTTCTTTTCCCTGACTGACATACACAAACTATGTTTTTATCTGTTGGTAATTCATGTAATTTATCTCTCAAATCTATCAATGGGATTTCAATTTTATCACTAGTTAGAATTCTTGGTTTTTCATCCAAATTTCTAACATCCAGATAAATAAAATTTTTCATGTTTTTCAAATCAATTACCTCTATTTGATTAATTAAATTTGAATCGCACTTATAATTTTGAACTTTTATACCTGTTTTTATTAATTCTTTTAAATAATCTATATTTTTCTTCTCAACTGTAATAATTCTACTTTGACTAGTCAACAAATTTATCATCATAAGTTTTCCACTAAGCAATTCCCCCAAACCTGTAATTAATTTTACGGTTTCAATGGCTTGATGAATCCCAATCAAACCTGGTAGAACCCCGAGAACACCATCTTCATTACAATTTAAAATTGAATTATTATTTTCTGAAAAAGGAAATAAACAACGATATGTTGGTCCATTTTGATAATTAAAAACACTAACGTGACCTTCAAATCTATAAATTGCACCATAAACAAATGGTTTATCTAGCAAAACACAGCAATCATTTATTAAATATCTTGCTTCAAAATTATCAGTGCAATCAACAACAATATCGTATTTTTCAATGATAGTTAAAGCATTGTTTTCGTCTAAAAAAAACGAGTAAATTTCTACACCAATGAATGGGTTTATAGCAAGTAATTTTTTTCGTGCAATCTCTGTTTTTTTTTGCCCCACGGAGTCATAATCATATAAAATTTGGCGATGAAGGTTGTGAACACTGATTTCATCTCCATCCATAATGCCAATATGTCCAACTCCTACACCACAAAGGTATTGAAGAGCAGGACAAGCCAATCCACCAGCACCAACTACTAAAACCTTAGCATTCTTCAACTTCATCTGGTTCTCTAAATGAAATTTATCTAACGAAAGTTGACGTTTGTAAAATAATATTTCTTGTTGACTTAACATTTTTATCCTCCTGCAAATGGTGGTAATAATGAAATTGTGTCAAAATTATCATCATCCATATTTGTTACTATTTTTGTATCTAAGGCTACTTGAAATGGTAGATTTTCCAAATGAGGGAATTTATTTATTATTAGTTCTCGTGCTTTTTGACTCTGCTCCCACTCTAATTCAATTATTTGAGATGAAGTCGACATTTTTTCAGCAATGAGGCCGTAATAATTGATTTGACATTTTTTCTTCATAATAATCTCTTTCTTCCTTGTTATTAATATTTGCTAGTTCTATTTCAATTCTTGATTTTTCTTCAAAATCATTCGTTAAATCTAAAATTGACGTTCCTTGATGCATTATTAAGTCTCTAGCCTTGAGATTATTCTCGTCTAACATGTTTTTTATTTGACTTAAACTACTCTTTTTGAAACATCCAATTAAAGGATAGTACTTATTTTTAAATTTTACAAATGAAATTTGGTTGTTAACATTATTTATTATTAATTTGTTTAATAAACCCGAAGTAATAAATGGAGAATCACATGGAATTATAACATTTTCATCAGTTTCTGACATCAATAAAGATGAATATATCCCAGCCAAAGGACCTTTGCTTTCAATTAAATCTGTACAAATTGGGAAACCATATTTTAAAAACGCATCCGGGGTATTTGTATTAATGATAATTTTGGAAATCCCAGCTCTTTGCAATGTATGAATTGAATAATCTATCATAGGTTTACCTATCAAATTTACAAGACTTTTGTCTTCACCCATTCTACTACTCTTACCTCCTGCTAATATTATTCCTGTAACACTCATTTTATTAAATCTAATTTGTTTAACTCTTGAAATAAAAAATTTTCATTTGATTTTAATATTGAATCATAAATTTGAATTAATTGAATTCCAGATGAACTAAGAGAAGACCCTCCCCCATTTGCTCCACCAATTGAACCTAGAACAATAGGGCTTTTAAAATTTGAATTCATCGATTTAACTAAATTCCAAGCTTTTTTATATGACATTCCCATTTCTTTTGCTGCTTTTGAAATAGAACCAAATTGGTCAATATTTTTCAACAAATTAATTCTTCCTTTTCCTAAAAAAGATTCATTGTTTGAATTAATCCATATGCGACACTCAATTTGAAATTCCATAATCCCTTTAAAAATCAAAAGCTTTTAACACAACAAAATAACTTTAATTTAATGAATAATAATATGATTTAAATCACTTTTAAATAGAGTAAGTAAATCTTCCTGAAAACTCTTACCCTTATCTTCATTGTACCAAACTTGAACCATTCTTTTGCGTTCATCTGCATCCTCTATTTCAAGTTTTAGATTTTCAAAATAACTTTGACATTTTATTGGTCTTGAACTCCCTAATAAAATGTCATTATTAAACTCATCCCTAACAACAAATACAGGTATTGATTTTTTACCATTTGTTAAATAGGAATCAATTTCCGAGTTAGAATCCCTTAATTGGATTGTTAAATTTATTAATGGATTTAATTGACTTAATTTATAAATGAACGGTAAAATGTTGGCAGAATCTCCACACCAATGCTCTGAAATAACAAGCCAATTTTGCTTTTCTGAAATGATTGTAATAAGGTCTTTTAGCTCCTTATTTATTTCTCCTAGCTTCAACCATCTTTTAGTTCGGGCTTGATTTAACTTTGCTAATTCTAAAAAGCTAGGAGTATCATACGGACTCATTTTATTTGCTTGTATTTCATCAAACAAAGAATAATATTGTTCAAAATTCATAATTTATTTTATTAATATAACTTCAACTAATTCATTTTTACAAAAATCATTTTTACCTTCTGGAAGTACGATTAAACAGTCAGATTCAACAAAAGAAGAAAGCATGGCTGAACTTTGATCTCTTAATATTTGCACTTCTTCAAGCGTACATTTTCCTTTCAAAAAACAAGTCAAATTTGCTGATTTTGTGTAATTTTCATTTAATTTAAGGAATCGTCTATGTAATTGATTTTCATTTTTACCCATCAAAACAGCTAGCGCTTCAAGAACATAAACATAAAAGGAAGTCAAAACTGCTGCGGGGTTTCCAGGTAAAGCAAATATCAATTTATTTTGATGTTGACCAAAAAATATTGGTTTACCAGGCTTTTGCCTTACTTTATAAAAAATCTCTTTTACCCCTAAGGCAGATAAAACCTCGTGAACAAAATCATAATCCCCAACAGAAATACCACCTGTAAATAAAACTAAGTCGTAATTATCTGTTTTATTTTTTGCCAATTCTGTAATTTTCTGTTTATCATCGTTTACAACAAATGCATCAGCTGAAAAGCCAAATTGATTTAACGCTGCTATCAATGTATAAGTATTTGATTCGTAAATTTTCCCAGCACTTAATTTTTCACCTTTTTGAACTAATTCATTACCAGTGGCAATAATTGCGATTGATGGTTTTTTAAATACTTTTAACTTAAAAACTCCCAACATTGCTAAAAAACCAATAGTACCAGAATTGATTGTTGTATTTTCTTTTAAAACTAAGCTACCGGCCTTTGTTTGTTCTCCCAAAAACCTAATATTTTCGTTTTCCTTTATCGGTTTATTTAAAATAATTGAGTCTTCTGAAACAGTTATATCTTCTTGTTTGACAATTGCCTTTGTATTTTCTGGTATCATTGCACCAGTAAAAATGCGAGATGCCTCATTTTCCTGTAGAAAAAATAAATCAGCTGAATCACCAGCTTTAAGTATATTTTTCACCTTATATGAAGATTCATTATTTAAAGATCCAAGTGCATAACCATCCATTGCTGATTGACTAAAAGGCGGAAAATTAATCGGAGAAAAAACAGAAGCAGCACAAACATGATTTAAAGCATGAATAATATCTACTTCGATAATGATACGTTCTAGCTGAACACCTTTAATCAGCTCAATTGCACTTGAATATGTGATCATTTTATTTGCAAAATTATTGCTTACAGTCTTTTGTTAATATGATATAAATCATAAAAAACAATATTTTATGTTATTATTTGTAGAGTACCAAAAATATATCTTTGCTAATAAAACTATATGTAATGAAAAACAGCATTGGTAATCTTAACTGCAATGATTGCAACCATTCAAAAGGACTTTTTTGCAATCTTTCGCAAGAAGAAAAGGACATTCTAAGTCTTGGAAAAGGGAATAATTTTTATAAAAAGGGACAAACCATCTTCTATGAGGGAAATCATGCCCATGGTATTTTTTGTCTTACTGAAGGAAAAATCAAACTTTCAAAATTAGGTAAAGATGGTAAGGAACAAATTGTTAGATTCGCCAAAGCTGGAGATGTTTTGGGCTATAGAGCATTGTTAAGTGATGATAATTATCAAGCAACTGCCACCGCAATGGTTGATTCACATATTTGCCTAATTCCAAAGGAAAAATTTCTGAAAATAATGGAATTAAACACTAAATTATCGCTTAAACTCATCAATTTACTTTCAAAAGATTTGAAAACAGCAGAGCAACATTTGATAGATATTGCCCAAAAAACAGTTAAGGAAAGAATTGCAGAATCACTGCTTGTTTTGATTAATACTTTTGGTTTGTTGAAAGATTTAAAAACTTTAAACATTAGTATGACTCGCTCCGAAATGGCTGACATGGCAGGAACGACCACCGAGTCTGCCATTAGAACCTTAGTTCAACTATCTGATGAAAAAATAATTGAACTCGATGGTAAAAACATTAAAATCATAAACTTAAAAAAATTGGAGCTCGTTGCCAACATAAATGACTAGTTAATCAATAGTCATAATGATTTGAATCATAGTTTAGATTTTTAGTTTCCTCTAATTTTACAAAACTAAAAGATTGATCATGTACTTAAATGTTTTTAAAACTAGTTTCGTCAAATCTAATTTTGATTTTGAAGAATTGACTGTCCCAGAAAAGACTACACTTTTCAATGAAGGTGATAAAAATGATTATGTTTATTTCATCGAAAATGGAGCGATTAATGTCTATAAAAACAAAATTCTAATTGGGATTACAAAAACTTCAGAATTTGTTGGTATTACATCTTGTTTATGCGACAAAGAAATTTACACTTTTTCAGCTAAAACAAAAAAAGAGACAAAAATATTAAGGCTTAAAAAAGAAGAATTTAAAGGTAAGATTGAAGATAATAAGGAATTTAGCCGTTACATAATGAAAGTATTGTGTGAAAGAATTAAATTAACTGATCTAAAAACAAAAAGTTTTCTAGATAAGACTTATGAGAAAAGATTAATTTTTGAAATTATCAATTATGCAATTTATGATGGTATTACATACAAAATAATTGTAAGTATTGATGAGCTAAAAATGCTCACTGGAATTCCAAAAAAAACAATCGCTGTTTTGTTGAAAAAATTAATTAACAGCAATTTATTATTTAAAAATAGCAATGAATTGTGTGTAAGCAATTTAGAACTTCTAAGAAAAGAATTGTAATTCAATCTTGATGCCTTGCTAATTCTTCTAATTTCGAAACATCCAAAATATGGATTGATTTACCATCGATTTTGATAATATTTTCATTATTAAACTCTGCTAAAGTTCTAACTAAAGTTTCATATCTTGTACCTGCTAAACTAGCCATATCTTTTCGTGATAAAGTATAAGACAGTTTACTTGTTTCATTTTCTTCAATTCCAAAAACCTTATAATTTCTGAGCAATACTGAAGCTATAATATTTTTGATTGGTCGCAACGATGCTAAATTTTCAGTTTCTCTTAATTCTTCCGCGAAAAAGATTATCATAAAATAAGCAAAGTCAGGATTTCCTTTCACCAAATCATTAAAAATAGCCATTGGAATAAAAAGTAATTTAGTTGTTGTGAGACAGGTTGCAGAAACAGTATACTCCCAAGACCCTCCAAAACCTCTATGACCAAGTAAATCGTCATTTGTTGCTAATCTAATTACACGCTCATTTTTTTCTCCTGAATTGGTAGATATTTTTACCTTACCATCGATAATAATAAATAGACCTTCCGTTTTTTCACCGGATTTAAAAATAAATTCCCCTTCTTGTAAAATAACAGTTTTGCTGTGAAATTCAACAAAATCACACCATTCCTTAGAACAATATTTTTTTAAAATCATTTTTCAAATAAATTGAATTCAAAGTTAAGAATTATCCGCCAATTGATACCATCGATCGATTTTTATATTTAGAAAGAATTGTATTATTCGAATTAAAAACACCACCTCTTTCTTTAGCCTTCATGTAAATATTATTATAAATAATTGGTAAAATTTCCTTATTCGCTCTTAAAGCTGTAAGTAAATTACTTTCATCTGCTGAAAACAGACAATTTTTCAATTTCCCATCGGCCGTTAACCTAATTCTATTACAAGAATCACAAAATGGATTAGATATAGAACTTATAATTCCAAATGTTCCTTTAGCTCCTTTAATTTTATAATTCTTACATGTATCATTGACTGCATCATTTAATTTAAGAACATTTGATTCACTATAATAAGAATGGATTATATCCAAAATTTCTTTATGTCCAACTTGCTTACTTTTATCCCATTTATTTCCATCAAAAGGCATAAACTCAATAAATCGAATATTTATTATTTCTTTACTCGACCAATTTATGAAGTCAATAATTTCATTATCATTCACATCCTTTATGACAACAACATTTACTTTTACATCAAACTTATTTGCTAATAATAACGAAATGTTATCTTTTATTTTTGTAAAATAATTTCTTCTAGAAATCTGATTGAATTTATCTTCAACAAGAGAATCAAGACTGATATTAATTTTTTCAACGCCAGCCGACTTTAAATCATCGATATATTTATCAATTAAAACACCGTTAGTTGTTATTGCGAGCTCAACTGGCAACTCACCTAACTGGCGTAAAATTGATGCTATATCTTTCCTGATTAAGGGTTCACCTCCAGTTAAGCGAATTTTTTTTATCCCTAAATCAACAAATGTTTTGGCAATATGCATCAGCTCTTCTGTTGACATAAATTCAGTTTTTTCTCTCAATTGAATACCTTCTTCAGGCATACAATAAAAGCAACGGAGATTACATCTTTCAGTTAAAGAGATTCGAAGATAATCATGTACTCTGCCAAATTTATCTATCAATATGGGATTAGTTTTTTCCATTTATTATTTCAAAATCTTGTGTTGTGAGTAATTTTTGTGAAAGTGGAAACAAAGTCTCATCCTCACGATAAATGTGTAAACGAAGAAGTTCAACCAATTCACGACCTGAATTAAACGCTAAGTCAAATGTTATGGCTCTAGATTCATTATCTCTCAATCTGTGAGCTAAACCAAACAAATTAAAAGACAAGGTTGCTAATTGAATGAATTTAGTATGATCATCCTCCATTAAATCAATTGGGGTGTTTGGATTTGGACCTTCTCCATGTTCACCTGACTCAATAAATCTATCGTGTAAAATTCTAAAATAATCGCGTTCCTCTTTTCTATTATGAGGTAAAACATGATCATCAAAATATTTAAAGAATTTATTGAAAGCTTCTGCCATTTCAGCTGTAAAATCAAAATGAGTTTCACGAAATTTCAAAAGAGCATCATCGAACAATTGAAGCTCAGTAATTACTTCCTTATGTTCATCGACAAGTTGTTGAATAAATATATCTGATTTTTGATAATCTAAGCCAACAGTTTTATCGTTGTCATAAGCATTTGGTGGATCCATCGCTGAAAATTCTTCTAAACTTTCTTCCTTATCAGCATTGCGAAGGATTGGGTCTTCTTCTTTTAATTTTTTATTAATCGACTTTATATCTTCACCATTTGCATCGAGTCTTTTGCCTGTTTCCTTATTTATTATTTTCATTTTAATTACCGTTATATATTTGTGTAAATATCGGTACATTAGAAATCTCAAAATATGATTTAAATCATAATCATAAAAAAAGCCAGCTAAATTAATAACTGGCTTCTTTAAACTTTAAAAAAATTACATCTTCAGACCTGTTTTTGGAAATAATATTTTGGTGTTTGGTCTGACAATCAACATCAAGTATGCCCAATTGCTGTTATTTGAAATACTACCTCCTTTTAACACTTGCAATGTTGCAGTTCCAAATAGTTGAGAATAACCTGCTTGAAAAGATACATTATCTGTGTATTTATAGAGACAAGTAAAATCAATTTCAGCTCCTAAATGAGAATTTCTTGCCTTATATTCTGTTGGGAAATTGATATCTCTAACTTTTGCAGCAGCATTGAAATAATGTCCATTTAAGGAATAAATAAAATTTTTCTGCGTATAACTTAATCTTAAATACCCATCTAATAAGCCCACAGTATTTAGGTGATTTCCCACATAAAAATAATCCATATACCCATTGAAACGATGATTAGTTCCAAAAAGTGGATTAAATGAATTATTAATTTTATTTGCAGTGTCAATTTGACTTGTACCAGAAAGTAATTCTGCTCCTATTGTAAGTAAAATTTTTTTATTTGGTTTATAGCCAATTTCAGCACAAACATCATAAGCACTTTGACTTGTGGCTCCCAATTTGCCAGTTTGATAGTAGGCATAAGCCAATAAATTCAACTTATCACTTTGATGTTCTCCTCTTAAACCAATTGTTTGGGTATAAGAAGTTATTGAGTCTGTTAACCCTGTCCCAGTGTTTAATTTATTATATGCCATTCCATTATTTAAAAATAAAAAGCTGTAGTTTCCTTTACCTTTTTTCTTATTTACCCATACATATTGAAAAGTTTTATAGTTATTAACGGTATATTGAATATATTTGCTTTTGTCTTCATTTTGATTATAGGCAAATCCAGCATCAATCATCCAAGTACTATCTTTATATTTTACTAAAAATGCATCATGTCTTCGTCCTTGAAGTGCCCAATCTAAGCTACCGAAAATTCGTTCATCATCATAAGCAATAGCTTGTCTTCCTATTTTACTTGACCATTTTTTATTGAAAAGTAATTCAACATTTGCATCATAAACTGACAAGTAACCTTTATTATCAATAGCTGCATTCGCAACACTACCCCAAGTTCTAATATCTTGCAATGTCATATTAAATTTATATTTTTCAGACTTGTACTGGGCTCCAATCCGAGCTCTTTGTGAAATAAAAAATCCCGCTTTCAAATTTGATGTTGCAAGTGTTTGAAATCCGTGACGCATTTCTCCTCGTGACATATATTGACCATTTAATTCAAATTGTCCAAAACTCAGATTAAATAATAAGCATGAGAATGCTAATAAACTGCTAATTGTTTTCATAATTTATACATTTTAAAAATTCATTTTATTGTAAAAAAAAGGAGCTCAAATTATTTTTGGGAACTTTTCTGATGACGTAGTAGTTTTATTTGAGCTCCTTTAATACTTAACTTGGTCTAGCACATCCTTTTTTGTGATAAAAATGCCAGTTTACAAAAGTTGCAATCACACCAAAAATTGTTAAACCAATAAAAAAAGGTTTTGGAGTACCAGATGAATTAATTGCTAACAAAATGAGCATGGAGAAAATAAAAGGTCCAAATGCAGCAATTGCCGCTGTCCAACCAATTACACCCGCTGCTTGCCTTGGGTTGTGCTGAAAAATAATTGGAAACTGTCTAAAAGTTGCCGCATTCCCTATACCTGTAAAGAAAAACAAAGCTAACATAACAGTTACAAACATTGGGAATTGCTCCATACTTGTAGGTGCGACCAAATCTAATGTTACAAGTAAAGTAGATCCTATAATCAAACCAATTCCAGAAATTGTGGTTAAAACTCCTCCTCCTGTTTTGTCTGCAATAAAACCAAATATAACACGACTTGCAGAGCCAATAAGTGGTCCATAAAAAGCATACACTAAAGGGTCTGGAGCATCTGGAAAACTTCCATATACAGATTTTATTAACATCGGGAATGCTGCAGCCAAGCCTGCAAAGCCACCGAAAGTCATTAAGTAAGTGACTGTACAATACCAAGTATGTTTGTCTTTAAAAATATCTAGTTGTTCTTTAAAAGATGCTTTCATCGGAATACTTTTTAATTGTAACCAACTTAGAACACCAAATAATAACAAGAGAGGAACATACCAAAATGCTGCAGTTTGTAAATAAATACTTGAATTTTTCACTCCATTTTCTGCTTGACTGAATAATTTTAATGTCAATTCTGCTTTTTTAGGATGTATATTAGTAAAAGATTTAGCTTTTGCTGCAACAGGAAGCTTTTCAAAAAACACAATATTATCTTTCGGAACATCTGTACCAAATATTTTTGCTTGTACTTTTTTATCTAACTTTTCAGCTATTGTGTTTTGAATTTCTGGATCAATAGTTTTGTAAATTTCCATTACCTTTTGATCACCTAGTTTTACAAACATTGATTCAACTTGTTTAGCTTCAATTTTTGTAAATTCTGCTGAGGCACCATACACACCTACCCCAATCATGATTGGTGTTAAAAACTGTACTAAACTTACTCCGAAATTACCAATACCCGCTTGAATTCCCAGAGCAGTTCCTTTTAGTTTTTTTGGAAAAAATAAATTGGTACTAGGCATATAGGAAGAAAAATCACCACCACCAAAGCCAGTTAGGAAAGCCAAAATCATGAAGACCCAAAATGGTGTATTCAAATCCATCACGGCAAAACCTATCCCGACACATGGAATAATTTTTAGAAATGTTGAAATTGAAATAACGTGTCTTGTACCATAAATTGGCAGTAAAAAAGTATGAATTATTCTTAAAATACCACCTGCTAGACCAGGCATTGCGGCTAACCAAAATAACTGATCTTGCGAGAATTTAAATCCAATTCCATTTAATTTCACGACAAGAGCACTCATGATAAACCATGTAGCAAACGAAAAAGTAAGAGCTCCTGTAGTTATCCAAAGAGTTTTCCAAGCAATTTGTTTTCCTCCTTTGTTTTCCCAAAAGTTAACATCTTCAGGATCCCAATCTTTTAACCAAGTTTTTGACATTGTATTTTGAATTTAATTAAATGTTAATTTCCATTTTGAAAATTAACGAACTATTCTTAAAATAGGACAATGTGCCTCTTTAAAAACACTATAAGTTCTTGTCCCCATTAATAATTTACCTTTTGGCGAAGCATGATGACTCGCCAAAATAATCATTTCTGAATGATGTTCCATAGCAACTTGAACAATCTCTTCCGCTACATCACCTTGACCAAATACAGCTTCAATATTTAAAACACCCATATTTTGCAATTTTGTGGCTTCATTAATTAACATCGATTTACCATCGGAAATCCAAGATTCGCGGATTGCTTCCCATTCTGGAGAATCGGTTGCTAACAAACCAGTACTATGGAATTTCTCATTCACATATAAAAGTACTATTTTACAACCTGTCTTTTGGTTTAAGTATGCAGCATGTTCTCTAGCTTTTTCAGCTAATTCGGAATTTCCAACAGGTAAGACAATTGAAGAATATTCTAGTTTCCCTTCCTTGTTTTTCTCAAAAGCTTGAGCAACTAAGTCTGGAATATGATGCTTGATTTCAAATTCTATTTGCTCATTAATTATTTTAGCTTTCCCTCCTTTTTCTACCCACACTTTTGTCCATTTTTTCTGAGCAACTCGTAAAACAATAAATGCAATTACAGCTAATAAGGCAAAAGATAAAAATCCATATGCAAAAGTTCCTGTTGTTTGTTTTGAGATTCCCATTGCATTAGGAATAAAACTACCTCCAAGTGCTCCAATTTCACCAATCATACTACCAGCAACCGCCGTAGCAAGAGGCCATCTTAATGGAACTAATTGAAAAAGTGCGCCGTTTCCTGCTCCTAAGGCAGCGAAACAAATCATAAAAATAATTGTCGTAACCGTAACATTTACAGGAAATGAAGCGGCAATAATACTTATTATTATTACACCAAATATTGCAGTTAGGGTATTGATCCCTCCCCATCTATCAGCAGCCCAACCACCAACAACTCTAACAGCTGAGCCCATTACAGCCGCTAACATAGTCAATTGACCAGCTTCAATTTTTGTAACTCCAAAATTGTCGTGAAAATAAGTTGGTAAAAAATTAGCTAATCCAATAAAACCTCCAAAAGTAATAATGTAAATTAAATTAAATGACCAACCATCTCTTTCAAACAAACAAGAAAGATGTTCCTTTAACGATTGTTTTTCTCTATCTGGTGGTTCTTTTGCAAAAACTAACATAACTATAAGTGGAATAAGCATACATAATGCTGCCATTCCATAAACAGCTTGCCAGCCAAACTTAGTTGCTAATGGGGGAGCAAAGATCATAGCCAATACTGTTCCGCTATTTCCAGCACCAGCGATTCCCATTGCTAACCCTTTATATTTTGGAGGAAACCAACCAGAACCCAAGGATAAAGCTACACCAAAACTAGCTCCTGCTATACCTAACAAAACACCCATTGCGAGAACATCGTTGTAAGTGTCCACAAAATAAAAACCAAAACACATTGCTAAAAAAATGAGTGACATTTCAGTCAAAGCAGCATTTTTTCTTCCAATGTATTGAGCTAGAATTCCAAGGGGAAATCTCATAATAGCACCAGCTAAAATCGGAATCGATATCATAAATCCTTTTTGACCATCCGTCAAACCAAATTCTTCACTAATAAAAGGTGCCATTGCACCATTCAATACCCAGATTGCGAAACAAAAATCAAAGTATAGAAATGATGCAAATAAAGTTGGAGCATGACCCGCCTTTAAAAAAACTCTAAAATTTCCCATAACTAAATAATTTATAGGGCAAAAGTAAAGCCATTAAATAGGCTTCAAAATGATTTAAATCATAAAGTGAAATGTTTTAAATCAAGAAACCCGCAACAATTCTTTTATTGATGCGGGTTTAGACACTTTATTTTTTTATGAAAATTATTTATCCATTATAAGCACATAATAATGTGAAGGATTTAGATCTTTAATATCAACTCCAAAATTCATTATTTTCATTTCTTGCAACTCAATTAAATCAAGATGATTTTCATTACCGAACACAAAAAGAAAAAAGTGTTTATCACCAATATGACTTAGAATATTTGCTATAAGACCCAAATCATTTTCAGGTAATTTCGATCTCTGAGATGAAAAATTTTCAATTTTAATTTTATATTCTTTTTCAAAAATTTCTTTAATAACACCATTTCCAGAGAAAAATGCTTCCATATTTTCTATGTCCCAGATTTCAAAATTTTTATACTGTGAAATCGTATTTTTTATATCTTCAACTAACATAATATTTTTTTTGCAAAAGTAATAATTATTTAGTCTAATATGATTTCAATCACAAAAA
>JBKCGI010000090.1:0-5109 GCA_046303515.1 Flavobacteriia bacterium
ATCTTCATAAAGTAGAACAATTTCACCGTTTTCTGTAACAGCTTTTTGCTGCGAAAAGATTAATAAAAAACAAGATAAAAAAAGTGACAATAAGGTATATTTCATAATGTAGTTTTGTTAACGTTCTAATTTTCCTTCCCATTTGCTAACAGCGCTTGTTGCTAAGGCATTCCCAAGTACATTGGTCATACTTCGAGCCATGTCACAAAAATGGTCGATTGGTAAAATTAAAGCAATACCTTCAGGTGGGATACCAAACATGGAGCACGTGGCTACAACAACAATTAGAGAAGCTCGAGGAACTCCAGCCACACCTTTACTTGTAAGCATCAACACTAATAGCATGGTTAATTGCTCTGTGAAAGTCATTGGGATTCCATACACTTGCGCAATAAAAATACTTGCAAAAGTCATATACATCATACTTCCATCTAAGTTGAAGGAATATCCTAAGGGCAAAGTGAATGAAACAATTTTGCTATCACATCCAAAACGTTCCAATTCTTCAGTTAGTTTTGGGAAAACGGCTTCACTACTTGTAGTAGAAAAAGCAATCAATAAAGGACTTTGGATCCTTCTCAACAAGGTCCATAATCTGTTTTTAAGAATGGCATATCCAACGGAAAGTAAAACTATCCACAATACAATTATACCTATTACAAAAGCAATTAAATAATTGGCATATAAGGAGAATATTTCAAATCCATGTGTAGAAACAGCAGCTGCAACTGAACCTAAAACTCCAATTGGTGCAACCCACATGATGTAACCAACCATTTTAAGAACAACATGCGAAACGGTGTCTAGACTTTTTACTAAAGGTTGTGCTATTTTACCCAAAGAAGCTAGAGCGATACCAAACATGATCGCAAACACAACAATTTGAAGAATTTCGTTTGTTGCCATTGCTTCGATAACACTTTTTGGAACAACATGTTTCACAAATTCTTCCAAAGAAAAAGAATGCGTTTTTTCAAGTAATTCAGTAGCAGCAGAAGCATCGGCTTGAATATTTAAACCAACTCCCGGTTTCATAATGTTTACCAAAAGCATTCCTAACAATAAGGAAACCAAAGAAGCTGTGATAAACCATCCCATGGCTTTTAAACCAACTCTACCAACCATTTTCATATCGCCCATTTTGGCGATACCAACAACCAAAGTTGAAAAAACCAAAGGAGCAATAATCATTTGAACCAAACGAATGAAAACTGTTCCTAAAAGTTTGATGTTTTTAGAAAAACCTTCAACATTTTGAGGCATTTGATAATGTATATAAGCTCCCAAACCTATTCCTAAAAGAAGTCCTACAATAATTGCAATGAAGAGTTTGTTGTTTTTCATTTGTTTCTAAAATTTCAGTTTGTGAAATTAACTTTTTTTTTGATATTCTGACAATATTTTGTAGATTTAGCGTTTATAATTGTCATATCATATTGAAAAATCACTAATGAAAATATATTCACTTATACTTTTTCTTTTTTTAAGTTTATTAACCTTTGGTCAACAGAAAAGAACAATATCAGGCTACATATCTAATGAATTAACTGGTGAAAAATTAATTGGAGCAATTATCTATGATACCGTTTCTAAACAAGGAGCAGGAACAAATGAATATGGCTTTTTTAGTTTGACAATTCCCGCAAAGGATGCTTATTTGCGTGTTTCTTATTTTGGTTTAGAGACAAAATATACCTTTTGTGCCTTAGGAAGAACAGAAATTAATATTTCACTTACAAAGATTCAAAATGTGAATGAAGTTACAATTTCAGGAGCAAAAAGGGACGTTGAGTCAACTAATTCCGGAACAATAGAATTGCAATTAGATAAAATGGAAAAACTACCTATGATTTTAGGTGAAAAAGATGTTTTAAGAGTTTTGCAATTACTTCCAGGTGTAAAAACAGGAGGAGAAGCTTCAAGTGGAATCTATGTTAGAGGTGGAGGTCCGGATCAAAATCTGATTCTTTTAGATGGCGTTCCTGTTTATAATACCCAACATTTATTTGGATTTTTCTCTATTTTTAATTCTGATGCATTATCCAGTGTGACTTTAATAAAAGGTGGGTTTCCAGCAAGATACGGTGGTAGAGCATCTTCTGTTTTGGATATGAGGATGAAAGAAGGAAACTTGAAATCTTTTAATGTAGAAGGGTCAACGAGTTGGATCTCAACGAGGATTTTAGTTGAGGGACCATTAAAAAAAGACAAAACATCATTTGCGTTTAGTGCAAGAAGATCTTATTTAGATTTATTGTATCGTCCTTTTTTAATTGCAAATGGAGTAGATGGTGGATTCTTTTTTGAAGATGTTAATCTTAAGGTTCAGCACAAAATAAATGAAAAACACCATATATATGTCAGTGGGTATTTTGGTTTAGATAAATTGTTTTTCAAATTGAATGAAACAAGTTATTATGACAATGATGGTACAAAATATTCAACCGAAATGGGTTCTAAATTACAGTGGGGAAACTCACTCGGGGTTGTCAGATGGAATTATAAAATCAAACCAAAATTATTTTTAAATACCACTGCAACATATTCTAGATATAAGTTTGTTGTTGGTTTAAATCAATCAGATAAGGTCACGTATACAGATGGTACAGTTGAAAAATCGTTAATTGATGTTGGTTATTATTCAGGGATTGAAGATTGGGGAGTGAAATCTGATTTTACATTTATTCCCAACCCGAAACATCATATGAAATTTGGGATTTCCGAAACCTATCATACTTTTTCGCCAGGCATAACCTATTTAACTGCAAATGATAACACCTTTGCAATTGATACAACATTAGGCTCAAGTAAACAATATTCGCATGAATTGAGTCTTTATTTTGAAGATGATTATAAAATTTCTAATCGTTTCAAGTTAAATTATGGTTTGCACAATGCTTTTTTTCTTACCAATGGGAAAACGTATTCAGCTTTGCAGCCTAGAATGAGTGCAAATGTTATGTTGACGGAAAATTCAAGTATCAAATTTGGAGCTACACGAATGGCTCAATTCTTACATTTATTGTCCAATTCTGGAATTGGTTTACCAACTGATTTGTGGGTTCCAGCGACTGATATAACTAAACCTGTTTATGCGAATCAAGTGAATATTGGATATTATCAAGAATTTGCAAAAAAATACAATTTTTCTATTGAAGGTTATTATAAAAAAATGACCAATTTGATTCAATATAAAGAAGGCGCAAATTTTATTTCGATAGATGACGATTGGCAAAGTCGTGTTACAAGTGGACAGGGTTGGTCTTATGGGGCGGAAGTTTTTCTCGAAAAGAAAAAAGGTAAATTCACTGGTTGGTTTGGTTATACCTTGAGTTGGTCTCAACGTCAATTTGATAGTTTGAATTTTGGAAAGAAATTTAATTACAGATACGATAGAAGGCATGATTTAAGTTTAGTTTTCACCTACGATATCAATGAAATTTGGGATATTGGAGTTGTTTTTGTTTATGGTACAGGAAATGCCGTAACGATCGGGTCACAAAACTATTCTCCTTCTCCAACTTTATTTCCTTACAACTATGGAGGTAATATCAATAATTTTGAACAATTAAATAATTACAGAATGCCAGCGTATCATCGCATGGATTTTGGAGCAAATTATAAAAAAGATAAAAGTTGGGGGCATACAGTAATTTCTTTTTCCGTTTATAATGTCTATAATAGGCAAAATCCTTTTATGATTTTTGCTGGAGTAAATAAGCAAGGAAATCAGGCTTTAATGCAAGCCTCATTGTTTCCAATTATTCCATCAGTTAGTTGGAAATTTAAATTTGATTTTCAAAAAATTAAGCAAAACAAATTAGAAAAAGCACAAGAAAATTCTACTAAAAATGAAAAATAAAAAATTATTTTTACTGCCAATTTTGGCTTTGCTATTTGCTTCTTGTTTGAAGGAAATACCGTACAAAGGAGAAGGAAAAGATCCTGTTTTAATTTTAAATGGTGTTGCCGAAACAGATTCTACTTTCAAGGTATTTTTGGAGAGAAGTTTTTTCTTTCTGAGTAATGAAGCTACGACAGATAAATATATTAAAGCAGGTGCAACGATAACCTTGACAAATTTGACCTCGGGTGAAGTTTTTAGTATGAACGCGTCGACCTATGATAATGTGTATGAATTTCCTTTCTTTACGCCAGAAAATACAAAGTTCAAAATTGAAATTTCACATCCAGATTATGAAACTATAAGTTCAGAAATGACCACTGTTTCAAAGGTTGCTTTATCTTCAGTTGATACGAGTTCATATACCACTCAAGATGGATTAAGAAAAAAAGCAATTTTAAAATGGAAGGATCCAATTGGTGAAAATTATTATTTCATACGAGTGAATTTGTACGATCCAAAATATGATTATAGTTATGATACCTATTTTGCTAGTTCTGATCCTAGTGTTAGCAATGGGAGTAATACCAATATTGGTGGCCAGGAAGAATTTGACGAGGCTGTTTTTAGTGATAATTTATTCGAAGGTCAAGAAAAAACTTTTGAATTAAATTTTTACACCTATATTGCTGATTCAGTGCAAAATCAACCAATTTACACCTACCAGCTAATTACTATGAATAAAGATACTTATTTGTATTATCAGTCGGCAAAAAAACATATGAATGGAAGCGGTTTTTTGACCGAGCCAATAAAAGTTTACAGTAACATAAACAATGGATTTGGTATTTTCGGAACAAGAAATACTTCAAAAATCACCAAATAATTATTTTTCTAGCACTTAGTTTAATTTTTCATATTTAAAAAAACCAAAAGCCAAACCAATTCGGGCTTGAAAACTAGATTTTTGGAAATAAATATTGTAATTTTCTGAGCCGTAATAGGCCAATTGTGCAAACAAAGCAGGATATTTAGAATCTAAAAACCGTTTGTAATAGGTAAGTGAAATATTTAAACGTTTGGAAACATCTGTGAATTTGATTTTTTCTAAATTATTGTACCCTCCAGCATTGTAACTTAAATCTGTAATGTATTCGAAATTGAAACTTAAACGATTGGTTTCTTTGATTTTTTTATATTTAAGGTCAAATTTTTTACTAAATGTTTTAGAGCTCAATAATTGAAAATTTCCAAAAATACGATTG
>JBKCGI010000091.1:0-10382 GCA_046303515.1 Flavobacteriia bacterium
AAATGATTAATTGATCTACCGCAGCAGCACGAAATGTATCAGCTGCACCTAAAACAACTTTTAAACCTTGAGATTTAAATTGATGCGCCAACTTTCCAATAGTTGTTGTTTTACCAACACCATTCACACCAACAACCATAATAACATGAGGTTTGGTTTTGAATCCATTGGTGGAAATATCGAAATTTTCTTCGCTGGAATCATTTTCTTTTAAAAGGGAAATAATTTCTTCCTTTAAAACTTGATTTAATTCAGAAGTATTTAAAACTTTTTCGCGGGCAACTCTTTGTTCGATCCGATCAATAATTTTCAAAGTAGTTTCAACTCCAACGTCCGAAGTAATCAATATTTCTTCTAATTCATCAAGAACTTCCGAATCAACTTTAGATTTACCAATTATTGAACGCGTAAGCTTTCCGAAAAAACTTTCTTTTGTTTTCTCTAAGCCTTTGTTTAAAGTTTCTTTTTTCTCTTTTGAAAATAATCCGAAAAATGCCATTGAAATAAAAATAAAAACCCCGAATCTGTACGTCAAATGACGGACTGAATCGGGGTCAAATATATAAAAAAATATTGTTAGTTTTTAGCGAACCACTCTTTAACTTTGTCGTTATGAACGATTTCTTCTTTAAATGTGAAAGATCCTTTTTCAGATTTTACCATTTTAATCACTTTCGTGTGCTCTTTTCCGCCTCCTTTTTGTAAAGATGCTACTACTTTCTTTGCCATTTCTTCTAAATATTAAACCCTAAGGCTTGTTATTACTTAATTTCTTTGTGAACAGTCATTCTTCTAAGAATAGGATTGTATTTTTTAATCTCCATTCTCTCAGGTGTATTTTTTCTGTTTTTAGTTGTGATGTAACGAGAAGTTCCAGCTTTACCAGACTCTTTATGCTCAGTACATTCTAAAATCACCTGAATTCTATTACCTTTTGCTTTTTTTGCCATTTTCTTTCGAGTTATGAATTATGAACTTTACTTCTTAATCCTGAATTACTTTAAATATCCTTTTTCACGAGCTTCTTTAATTGTAGCTGAAATCCCGTTTTTATTAATCGTTCTCAACGCTGATGTAGAAATTTTCAACGTGATATAAGAATCCTCTTCTGGAATATAAAATTTCTTCGTAACCAAATTTGGGAAAAACTTTCTTTTAGTTCTTCTTTTTGAGTGAGAAACATTGTTTCCAACCATTACAGCCTTACCTGTTATTTGACAAACTCGTGACATTTTGTGTATTTTTTAAATATATTTGTGCTTAAAGCGGGTGCAAAGGAAATAAAAATATCTGAACTGTGCAAGATAAATTTACTTTTTTTACAAATTATTTTCTAAAATTGTATTTCGCAACAAATTTAGAGCTGCAAAGATAGTCATTTTTATGTTTCTATCACGATTATCTCCTAAATTTAATTTTTTTGACACCACTTTTTCTTTATTTGCAACAGCAATCCAAATGGTTCCAACTGGATTTTGCTCATCTCCCCCATCTGGGCCAGCAATTCCGGTTGTTGCTAAACAATAATCTGTTTGCATAACATTTAGTCCTCCAAAAGCCATTGCTTCAACTGTTTCTTTGGAAACAACGCCAAATTTTTGAATGATATTTGGATCAACTCCTGCTAATTGACTTTTAAGTTCTTCGGTGTAACAAATCAAACTTCCTTTAAAATAGGCAGATGAACCTGCAACGGAAACAATTTCACTTGCTAAACCTCCTCCAGTGCAACTTTCCACCGTAGAAACAGATAATTTATTCTTTAATAAGAGTTTTCCAATTGCTGTTGCTAAAGTTTCCTCACCTTCACCATAAACAAACTCAGGCAATTTTGCTTTTAATTCATCTAAGTAAGTTTCAATTCTTGGCGCATCAATTTCTCCATTATAAGAAGTAATTCTCAATTTTACCATTCCAGGAGAAGGCAAAAAAGCCAAACTAAAGCCATCAGCTAAAATTCGATTTTCCCAATCAGCCATTTGTTCTGCCAAAAACGATTCCCCAATACCAGTCGTTAAAACAGTTTTGTGATACATCGCTTTAACTTGAAAATGATCTTGAATTTTCTCCAATAGAATTGTTTTCATCATTCCTTTCATTTCATAAGGAACGCCTGGTAAACTAATTAATATTTTCCCATCTCTTTCAAACCACATTCCAGATGCTGTTCCCTGTAAATTGTCTATCACTTTACAAGCCTTTGGTAATTCAGCTTGTTTGATATTCACCTCCAACATCGGACGATTACGATTCCTAAAAAAAGTTTCAATTCGTTGTAAAACAAAAGGATTGATTTCTAATTCCGTATCAAAATATTCGCACAAAACGTGTTTGGTAATATCGTCTTTAGTTGGTCCAAGTCCACCAGTCACAATAATTAAATCGCTACGATCAAAGGCTAAGTCAAATGCAGACCAAATAGCTTCTCGTGTATCAGAAATTGTTTGACAATTACTAACTTTTATATTAATCAAGGCCAATTCGGAGCCTAACCATGAGGCATTTGTATTGATTGTTTGCCCGATTAACAATTCATCTCCAATAGAAATTAGTTCTGCTTTCATAAAAATTTGCTTTCTGTATCGTTTTAGTAAATAATTGCACGAAAATTGTGTAAGAACAAATTAAAACTTTTATATCTTTGACAAAAATAATGATTATGAAGCGAATATTTCTTTCGATCTCGATATTTAGTTTAGCACTTGTTTCAATGCCATCTTGTGAAGTTTTGAATTCAGTTGCAAACACTGTAATTACCACGCCAGCAAATCCTAGCTTAACAAACGATGAAGTAATTTCTGGTTTGAAAGAAGCTTTAAATGTAGGAATTCAAAATTCGGTAAACTTATCCTCTATTACAGATGGTTTCTGGAAAAACGATTTGATTAAATTGCCTTTCCCAGAAGATGCAATGAAAGTTCGCCAAAAAGCAATTGAATGGGGAATGACAAAAAAAGTGGAAGAATTTGAAATGACTTTGAATCGTGCGGCTGAAGAAGCAACGAAAGAAGCGCTTCCTATTTTTAAAGACGCTATTTTAAACATGTCGATTCAAGATGGATTTACAATTTTAAAAGGTGGCGATGGCGCTGCAACAAAATTTTTGCGTGACAATACAACTGCAAAGTTAACAACAGCATTTTCTCCAAAGGTAAAAGCAGCTATTTCAAAAGTTAAATTGACTGAATATTGGAATCCAATTATGACGAAATATAACGGTGCCATGACCATTACTGGTGGCGAAAAAGTAAATCCAGATTTGGACAAATACGTTACTGAAAGAGCAATTACTGGTTTGTTCAAATTGGTTGAAATTGAAGAAAACAAAATCAGAAAAGACCCAATGGCAAGAGTTTCAGATATTTTAGTAAAAGTATTTGGCTCGCTAACGAATTAACAAATTCAAAGATTAGCTGATTAGCTGATTATCTTTTAGAAAACAATAATTTATTATTTATAACTTTTAGCAGTTTTTCGAATCTGCTATTTTAAAACATTTATATTATGAAGTATCCTTCATCAGAATTAGTATTAAATGCAAAAGGCGAAGTATATCATTTAGGATTAGCTCCAGAAAATTTAGCAGAAAACGTTATTTTAGTTGGTGACCAAGACCGAGTAGAACTGATTTCAAATTTCTTTGACTCGATTGAGCATAAATCTAATCACAGAGAATTTACTTGCCACACAGGAATGTACAAGGGAAAAAGAATCACTGCTCTTTCAACGGGAATTGGAACTGACAACTTGGACATCACTATCAACGAATTGGATGCATTAGTAAACATCGATTTAGAAAAAAGAGAAGATAAAGCACAATTTACTTCCTTAAATTTAGTTCGTATTGGAACATGTGGGATTTTACAACCAGAAATTCCAGTACATTCCTATATTTTATCTTCACATTCTTACGGTTTAGATAACATTGCACATTTCTACGATGTTGATTTTACAACAGAAGAAAAAGCAATAAACGGCAAAATTGATGCTCATTTGGCCTTACCAGAGAAATTAAAACCTTATTTTATTTCTGCAGACGAAAGTTTAGTTGCCAAATTGCGTTCAGAAAAAACCTTTGAAGGAATAACAGTTACAAGTAGTGGTTTTTATGCTCCTCAAGGAAGAAAATTGCGTTTAGATTTAGCTACAACAGATTTAAACGAAAGATTAGGCGAATTCAATCACAACGGACTGAAAGTAAACAATTTCGAAATGGAAAGTTCTGCTTTATTTTTCTTAGGAAAAGCATTAGGGCACAAGGCAACAACGATTTGTTTGGGAATTGCAAATAGACCAAATCAACAGTTTTCGAAAGGTTATGCGAAAGAAATGAATGAGTTAATTGAATACGTGTTGGAACGTATTTGATTATTTTCCCGCTGATAATCGCTGATTATTGCGCTGATTGACTCAGATTTTTTGAATCCTAGGACATACGACCAACAGCGCAGCTGACATAGCTTTTTGCTTTTTCGATGATATTGTTGTGACCTACTTCTGGATAACCTAATTTATGTAATTTAGCCACAATTGCTGGACGTAAATCTTCCGCGGCATCTAAATTGATTTTTTGTGCTTCGTTGTCGATAACAATATTACTTGTGCCTTCAATTGCCAATAATTCTTTTGTGATTGTATTCATACAACCTCCACATTTGATATTTTCTACTAAAATTTCCATGACTTTTATTTTTAGTAAAGGTACGATTAATTGTTTGCAGATTTTGTGATATTTGTTACATAAAAAGGTGATATAATTCAGGGATTTATTATTCACAAGAAAAATTGGAGGTAAATATGTAATATGTTCAATTTCTATCCTCCCCCTTCCCCCCTCCAAAGGGGGAAATCACCAAATCAACATTTTATTTAATTAAAACTAAATAAAAAAGGAGAACTCTCATTCTCCTTCAATATTAATTTGCATTTATCTGCGAGGTAATCTCCGCCATCTGCGGGAAATTTTACATCTGAAACAAAGGCAAACCACTCATCATTGCATTCACCTCAGAGCGAACTTCAGCGATAACTGCTTCATCAGAAATATTTGTCAATACACGATCAATCAAATGTACGATTTTTGGAATGTCATTTTCCTTGATTCCACGTGTTGTGATAGCTGGTGTTCCAACACGAATTCCAGAAGTTACGAATGGAGATTCAGTATCAAATGGAACCATGTTTTTGTTAACTGTAATGTCAGCTTTCACTAAAGTAATTTCAGCATCTTTTCCAGTAACACCTTTTGAACGTAAATCAATCAACATCGAGTGATTGTCTGTTCCTCCAGAGATAATTTTATATCCTAATTTCACAAATTCATCTGCCATAATGGAAGCATTTTTTTGAACTTGTTTCATGTATGTTTTGTATTCGTCAGTCAAAGCTTCTCCAAAAGCTACAGCTTTAGCAGCGATAACATGCTCCAATGGTCCACCTTGAATTCCTGGGAAAACTGCTGCATCTAATAATGCTCCCATAGAACGAAGATTTCCATTGTTCCATTTAATTCCAAATGGATTTTCGAAATTGTGACGCATCATAATCACACCACCTCTTGGTCCACGCAAAGTTTTGTGCGTTGTAGTTGTAACAATATGACAATGTTCCAAAGGATCTGACAACAAACCAGCAGCAATTAAACCAGCAGGATGAGAAATATCAGCCAAAATGATAGCTCCCACCTCATCAGCAACCTTACGAATACGTGCATAATCCCAATCACGAGAATAAGCCGAAGCACCACAAATAATCATTTTTGGTTTTTCCCTACGAGCAACTTCTTCCAAAACATCGTAATCTACTTGACCAGTTTCTTGGTTTACACCGTAAAAAAATGGTTTGTATAATTTTCCTGAAAAATTAACTGGTGAACCGTGTGTTAAATGTCCACCATGAGAAAGGTCGAAACCTAAAATTTTATCACCTGGGTTCAAACAAGCTAAGAAAACCGCCGCATTTGCTTGCGCACCTGAATGTGGTTGCACATTTGCCCAAGTAGCACCGAACAATTCACACAAACGGTCGATTGCCAATTGCTCTACTTTATCCACTACTTCACATCCACCATAGTAACGTTTTCCTGGTAAACCTTCCGCATATTTGTTAGTCAAAACAGAACCCATTGCCTGCATTACTTGTTCACTCACGAAGTTTTCAGAAGCAATTAACTCAATTCCGTGCAATTGACGTTCTTTTTCTTCTTGGATTAAATCAAAAATTTGTGTGTCTGTTATCTTTTCTGCTAACATAATTGTGGGATAAAAAATTTCAGCAAAGATATAAAATTTCAATAGAAAAACGGAGAATGCATTATGGAAAATTCCTAATTTGATGTTTTGATTTCTGAATTAATATGACGAATTGAAAAAAATTCATAGATTTGAACTTGATATTTCAAATAAAATGGAAAAAGGCAACAAAAAAATAATTCGCGGTTGGGTCATGTATGATTGGGCAAACTCTGTCTACAATTTAGTGATTTCCTCAGCGATTTTCCCGATTTTTTATGATTTGGTTACCAAAAACAATTACATCCAAAGAAATGGAATTGCAAAAATCAAAGATATTCCTGAAGGCACAAACATAACGGTAGATTTTTTTGGCGCAGAAGTTTCTTCATCCGTCTTATTTTCCTACGTTTTGTCTGCATCATTCCTGATGGTTTCCTTTTTGTCGCCTTTACTTTCAGGTGTTGCCGATTATTCAGGAAGTAAAAAACGTTTCATGCAATTTTTCTGCTATTTCGGAGCCTTAGCCTGTATGTCCTTGTTCTTTTTTGACCCAATTCGCTTGGAACTTGGAATGTTATCTGTTTTCTTAGCAAGTATTGGTTTCTGGAATAGTTTGGTTTTTTATAACGCTTTTTTACCTGAAATTGCTGAACCAAAAGATCACGATAAAATTTCAGCACGTGGTTTTTCAATGGGATATTTTGGATCAATGACTTTACTTGTGGTTTGTCTTGCAATTGTTATGTCAGTTCCTAATGAAGTTGAAACAAAAACCAATGCGATGCGCTACTGTTTCATATTAGTTGGTGTTTGGTGGATTGGATTCAGTCAATTTACATACCGAGTTTTACCTCACAATGTCTACAATAAAAAAGTGGAAAAAGGAATTTTATGGCGAGGATTTAAAGAATTGAGAATAGTTTTTGGAGAATTCAGAAAAACGTATCGCTTAAAACGTTATTTAACTGCATTTTTCTTTTTTAACACTGGCGTTCAAACCGTAATGTTGATGGCAACAATTTTTGCAAACAAAGAAATTGCTTGGCCTGGAGGAAATGGTTCAACAGGTCTAATTATTGCCATTTTACTAATTCAAATTTTGGGTGCTGCAGGAGCATTTATCATGTCTCGCCTATCTCAAAAAATTGGAAATATTCAAACTTTAATTTTATCTGTTTGCATTTGGATTGCCTTATGCTGCGCTGCCTATGTGGTGCGCACTCCAGTTCAATTTTATTTGCTAGCTTCAGGTGTAGGTTTAGTAATGGGAGGCGTTCAAGCGATGGCTCGTTCAACTTACTCGAAATATTTACCAGAAACAACTGATCACGCAAGTTATTTCTCTTTTTACGACGTGACCGAAAAAATTGGTATCGTACTCGGAACATTTTTCTTTGGTTTTGTAGAAGCTTGGACTGGGTCAATTCGTTATTCTGTAATTTCTGTGGCAGTGTTTTTTGTTGTTGGATTGCTGATGTTGTTTAGAGTGCCGAAAGAGGAGAGAGTTTTGAATGATGAGTGATGTCACGATAGCCATCAGGAGATAAATTATAAACTGCCATAAAGATTCAGAATTTTTTCTTAGTTTTGTTTAACATCAAGCTTAAACGCAATGCATCAAAAACTACTGCTTATTCTCTTTTTGTGCAAAATTCTTGTCGGCTTATCACAGTCTGATCTGCCAACGGACAGCATTCGGAAAAAACTCATAGAAAGGGATATTCTGTGCGAAAGCGATAATGTAGGTTTTTTTGTGCACTTCAATAAGGATACCATGTTATTGGGAGGATACCTTTATGATAGCTGTCGTTACATTTTAAAAAATAATTTAATCCTTCAAAGTTTTGATGGAGGAAAGTCTTGGAATAAAAAGTACTTTCAAGGTAACGGACAAATTAGGGGCTTTCATTATACTAAAAATGGAATGGTTTGGATGGGCTGCACAGACAACTTAATTCATTTTTCGACAGATTTCGGTTCCAGTTGGTCCATCAAAGCAAATCCCTTTAAGAAAAAAGATAGGGTTATATCGCTTTACATGGTGGATTCGCTTTATGGGCTTGCAGGTTCGTCTCACAATCAGTTAGTAATGACCAAAGATAATTGGAAAACCAGCAAGAGTATCGAAACACACTTTGATCAAAATTATCGCAAACCATTATTTAGCCAGACATATAACACAATTAACAAAGTCCAAGTTTTGGATTCCTTGATTTTAGTGAAAGAACAAAACCAGGTATTTTACTCCGGATTGAACCGAATTCAATGGAAAAAATTCAACATACCAGTGACTGATTTTCAGGTGAATCAGCAAAATAAAACCATTCAGCTATTTTCCATCAATAAGATTTATACACTCAATTCAAAACTGGATTTGCTCCATATTGTTTATGTTAAAAGAATTCAACGTTATCATCCAGAGAATTTATCAGTGAAGCTGGATTTATCATCTTTCTTTTCTGCCGGCATCAAATCTGTAGAGGTAAAATCCGTTAAATATAAATACTTAAAATCAATAAGGACCTGCATGGGAAGATATCGTATTTATGACGATGAAAACTACGTAATTCCACTCCAGGACAGTACAAAACTTCTTTCTATTTTAAGTTCTTACGAGCAGCATACAAAACCCAACCTTTCCTTTCAATTCTCGGAACAAGATTATCTGGATTATGAACAATATTATAACCTTAGAATCAAAGGAGCCAAACATCAAAAACATTGGTATGTGGCCAAAGCAGACATCAATCATCCTTACTACCAAAATCCAAAAGAGACTATATCGAATTGCACAAATACTTTGCTGGATTCCATTTATTTTTATGACATCAGCGAAGAATTCTTATCTCAAAATAAAAATCATATTGACATTCAACTTATTAACCAGCAAAATGACACCTTAATGGTTAGCAACGCTTATGGTTTAAATTCAGGATTTCCTTGGGTGTATTTTTTCAAAAGAAAACGCATGGATGTTTATGATGAGCAAATTAATCGCTTTCTTTTATCATTTTTACCCAAAGAGCACCAAAATTCTCTCTTCTTTGGAGAATTGATTTTTAGGATTATTGAAGAAATGATCATTAGTGAATACAAGTTTGAGAAACCTGAAGAAATAATGAAATAAATTTCACTCTTGTTTAATCCAGACAACGCTCATTATGAGCATCAAAACCTGCCTTCAGTAAATCTTTTATTCCTTGACTTTGGATTTGTTTATCGGATATAATTTCAATGTAACGAGAGATTTTTCCAGTTCCTTGTAATATGTTCTCGGGATCGGGTATTGACACACCATAGGCAAAACCCAATTTTATAACTCTCTGAGAAGGAATCAAGTTACAAATCATTTCTTTCTAGCCTTGACCGTAACAATAAGCCACCATCTTTGTGGATAATTAATTTGCTCTTAAATTTCAGAAATTATTTCTCGAAGAAAAAGCGCACGTTTTCGCACTGTTGCATTATAGGAAGACAAAAAAAGCTGTAATGGTCAAGACATGATTGGTAAAATTAAAAAATCCTCCCAAAACGAATTGAGAGGATTCTCTTATATAAATAAGTGTTTTTTTTAAAAAAAGTAAACTGAGCGTAGTCGAAGTTTATTTCTTGTAAAAAGGCAATTTCACCACTTTCGCTTTCAAACCTTTTTCACGCACTTCAATGAAAATTTCAGAATCCAAAGCAGCAAATTCAGTTGTAACGTATGCCAAACCGATTGCAATTTTCATAGATGGAGACATTGTTCCAGAAGTAACTTTTCCTATTTCGCTTCCAGAAGCATCTAAAACACGGTAATCGTGACGAGGAATTCCTCTATCAATCATTTCGAAAGCTACCAATTTACGAGAAACACCTGCCTCTTTTTGTGCTTTTAATCTATCTGAATCAATGAAATCTTTCGTGAATTTTGTAATCCATCCTAAACCAGCTTCCAAAGGAGAAGTTGTGTCGTCGATATCGTTTCCGTAAAGGCAGAATCCCATTTCCAAACGCAAAGTATCTCTCGCCGCTAAACCAATTGGTTTGATTCCGAAAGAAGCTCCTGCTTCGAATACTTTATCCCATACTTGTTTCACTTCTGAATTTTTGCAATAAATTTCAAAACCTCCTGAACCAGTATATCCAGTTGCAGAGATGATTACGTGT
>JBKCGI010000092.1:0-4789 GCA_046303515.1 Flavobacteriia bacterium
GTTGCAACTAAAATTCTTACTGAATTTTTTGAAAAGTACAAAACTATCCCTATCAAGCAAAGAAAAGTTATGGTTATGAAAATTTTAGTATTCATGAACTTTTTAAACACCTATAAAATCTACAAGGAAGAAGCGGAGGCCAAAAAAGTAAAAAGAGAATTGGCAGAAAATGAGTACTATTTGCAACGTTATAATGAATTCATGAGGAGTAGATAAATACAATGCTGTGCTCTAGCGCAATCATTGGTGTCGGGCATTGTTTTGATTTCAGATATTGCAGGCAAATTTTAAAACAATGAATACAACAGATGATTACGAAAAACCACTCTGGCATTATAGTATGCGCGAGTTCCTCAAACTACAAAAATTAGAGATTGAGGATAGTATTAAAGAAATGCTTACACTGGCTGTAAATGAGTTCAAATCTGAACAACCAGGACAGGATGATACCATTGGTATCGAAGAAGCCGTTAAAGTTACTGGGCTAAAAGAAAAGTCAATTTATAGCAAAGTTTCAAGGCTTCAGATACCCTCCATAACAAGAGGACGACCACTACTTTTTTCCAGGGCTGAACTTCAGTTATGGATGAAATTAGGAAGACCCACGATAGCCGAACTAGAACTTAAAAGAAGAAAGGGGGAATTATGATTGATTCGGAAGAAAGACCTTTTAGCATGCATAATCCAGAAGAACGGTTATGCGAATTTTGCGGTGAAATTTTTCATGCTTATCATGGATTACAGCGTTATTGTCCTGATAAATTTGGAAGGAAAGATTATTGTAAGTATGAACAAAAAAAACTTGTAAGTGAAAAAAAACTAGCCGATAAAGTTTCTGAATTGGCCAAAGTAGGAATGAAAGTAAACGATGATTCTCCAATTGAAAAGAATAAACAGGCTCTAAAAATTATTATGGGCACTGCCAGGGAGAAAACAATTGATAGCCGAGATTTAGATAATGCCGACTATGATATTTCCCAGTTCGACTCAAGGTCTTCAATTAACGGGACAAATAGTTTTTTAATTCATGTAGGAGAATTTACACTTGAATGGATAGGACAAAACAATGAAATATTAATTTTTAAAATAACAAGAAAATGAATTTACAAGAAGTAATAAAGGCTTTTGGTGAAGTATCAAAAGCGTCTAAAAATGTACCTAACGGTGACAAAAAAAGCAACGGATTTCAAATTGCAGCAATTTTAGCAATTGCCGGAATCGGTTATTTGCTTTATCGAGAATGGGAAAGACGAAAAGAACTCGAAGATGAAAAAAATCATAGTATCAAATAATTTTTACACAAATTAAATTCCTTTAATCACCTATTTGCCTGTGGTCCCGAAGTGTTGTTTACTGAATAATTAGCATAAATGTGCTGATACACTTGTATTGTTTTTTCGCTAACATCTGTATCCGTATATGTATTTTGTGGTAACCATTGCAATGTATCGTAAATAATTGTTTTGACCTGAGCAGTAATTTGGCGACTTTCACGCCAACGAGCCACATTCAATTTTTGTGTTTTTAATTTCTTTAAAACATCAGCCGATACCTTTTTAACTTCTTTAATCTCTTCTTTTGTTAGTTCCTTCCCACTTCGTAACAAATCAAATATGGCTAAGGTTTCTTGGTCTAAATTTTCTTTAATGGCTCTTACATCTTCCTCATTAAGATCATTTATAAAATCATTTAAATTATTAAATGCTTTTATGGTATCTTCCAGACTTTTCCCTTGATTGTAAGTTTTTATTATCTCTTGATAACGCTCGTAAAATTCTAACCTCAATGGATTATCGCGCAACATCTGTTCTAATTTTCTTTCAACAGCGCGTTGCAAATCAAAAACTACAGTATTTTTCTTTTCGGTTTTAGCAAAGGCTTGTTTTAATTTATCAAAATCCAATTTACTTAAATCAACATAAACTCCTTCAGGTTCATTAACTGTGTTTGAATCAATTAAAACACTCTGGTTTACGATTGACTGTAAATCCATAATTATGGAAGTTACATCCGCCGATTTAGTCTGCTGGTTTAATTGATTGTAAATAGCATCAATGGCATTAAATTGTCTTACATACGGCTTTACCTGTTCTTCAGGGTATAATGCATGGTATTTTCTGAAAACATTTCTTGCCATTATTTCAAATTTTGTTCTTGTTGTTTCATTCAAACAAATGCAATCCACAGCTTTTTTTAAGTTGGCAATTTTTTCCATCGGCTTTGAATCTGCATTACTCAATACTCCTAAATCAAACCCTAATTCTTTTAAATAAACCTTTACTTCATTAATAGACTGTTCTAACTCTACGGCCAACTCTTCCAACAATTCAACAGGGCGCTCACTGAATTTTGAATCTTTTTTTCCTTTTTTACCGACATTTTCCTTGTCTACTTCACCGTATATGGAATAGGCATTTTCTAGTGCTTTATATACATTACCATAATCAACGATTAACCCATTTTCTTTTTCATCATCATATACACGATTGGCGCGGGCAATGGTTTGCATCAGTGTATGTCCTTTAATAGGTTTATCAAGGTATACTGTTGAAACACATGGGGCATCAAATCCTGTAATCCACATGGCACAAACTATTGCTAGACGGAATGTATGATCCTCTTCTTTAAAATCTTTTTCCAAATTACGCTCCACCATTTTTTTACGGTGTTGCTCAATGTTTAAGCCCATCTTTCTGAACTTATCTACTTCGTTTTGTTCCGAACTAACTATTACGCAAACCTCTGTTTCTTCTACCTTACGCAATTTTTGCTTTAGTTGCTGAGATTCCTGTATATCGTTTGCCTTTTCAATATGTTGTTTTAATTCAGTAATATACTCCGCCCAATACTGCATGATTAAATCATACATGGTAACTGCCGTTGGTTTATCAATGGTAACAAGCATGGCTTTCCCTTGGTAGCCTCTATCATTGAAATGCCAAACCAAATCTTTAGCGATAGATTGCAAACGTGGTTTTGCGGTAAGTATCACATAATCTCGCTGAAACAGATATGCTAATTTTCTTTTTTGGTCATCGTCAATCTCTTCGTTTTCTAATACCTCAATCATCTTCGCGTCTAATTGAGGATTTTCAATACCTAATTTTTCGCCTCTGTTTAAGAAGCGTAAAGGTAAAGTAGCTCCATCATCAATGGCTCTTTTGAAGTCGTACACTGACACATATTCTCCAAAAATGTTTCTCGTTAATTCTTCTTCATCTTTAATAATTGGCGTTCCGGTAAATCCTAAATATGATGCATTTGGTATTCCTTGAAAACGCATATTTCGAGCAAAGGTTCCTGCTTGCGTTCTGTGTGCCTCGTCTGAAATTACAATAATATTTTTTCTGTCTGTGATTAAAGGATATTCACTTTCAATTTTTGGATCAATTGAAAATTTGTGAATGAGTGTAAATACATAACGATGATTTTCTTTCAGTAACTCTCTCAAATGGTCACGACTTTTAGCCACCACTTCTTTACTTGTAACTGCACCAACACCAGTATAAGTATCATACAATTGTCGCTCCAACTCACTCCTATCAACAACAATCAGGAAGGTATAAGCGCCTCCAAATTTGCGATGAATTTTTTGGCTGATAAATACCATGGAGTATGATTTCCCGCTTCCTTGTGTATGCCAAAATACTCCGAGTTTACCTTTTAATTCATCAATGTTTGTGGCTTTATTGATTACTTTGTTTACACCAATAAACTGATGATTTTTTGCCATTATCTTAACCACATCACCAGCGCTATCATCAAACAACAAAAAGTTTTCGAAGATATCCATCAAATTTTCTTTAGAACAAGTACCGCGCAACATGGTATCAAGACTTACAATACCTTCTTCCTCTTCGGTAATTCGTTTCCAATCTAAAAAAAACTTGTAAGGACTTGTTACCGTTCCCACCTTTGCATCTGTTCCATTGCTTAAAATGATAAAAGCATTACAATGAAATACATGGTCTATGGTATCTTTATAATCAGTAATATTATCTGTGTATGCATTCCTTAAATCAGTATGATGTGCTTTCAATTCAAAAAACACTAATGGAATACCGTTTACAAAGCTTATAACATCAGGCCTACGGTTATATAATTCGCCTACAATTTCAAATTGACGAACGGCTAAAAAGTGATTAGCAGAATAGTCATTAAAATCAAATATGCGTAATTTCTTTTTTTGTAACTCTCCATCGTCATTTGTATAACTAACAGGAACACCATCTTTTAATAACTCATATTTGTCTTTGTTTATTCTTCCTAGGGTTTTGTCGGCTTGCTTTTGCTCAATGGCTTCTATGGCTTGCTGGTAGGCAATATCCGGCAAATCTTTGTTGAGGTTTTTTAATGATTGTAGTAAATATCGCTTTAGTATAACTTCTGATTTGTTTTCACGACCCAATAATCCATCTTGGCCAAAAGTTTCCTTTTTCCAGGCTGTTTTAACTTGCCAACCCAAGTCTTCTAATACTTGCTGGGTAGCATTTTCAACCAAACCATCTTCTGAATATTCGTAACTCATATTATGCTGCCCAATTTTTAATTTTTTCTATAATATCATTTTGCCATTTTTTAATGTCGGTCTCGGGTTTAATTGGCATTAATCCACATTCTAAGGGCGAAATGTTATTTTGATTTTTCAAATCAATGAAATTACCTGCCGAATATTCATCATTACCGGGATAGACTAGTGCTGCTTTGTCGGCATCATAATAGTTTTGATATACAGACAATTGACTTATGTCATCCATAGTCCGGTTATTATCAATATTTTTCCAAATTG
>JBKCGI010000093.1:0-5148 GCA_046303515.1 Flavobacteriia bacterium
GCACAAGTTTAAACGATTTGAAAGCTTCAAAAAATGGTGAACGTGTAGGACTCAGTTTTAAGAAAACAGATATTACCATCAAAAATGGAACCCAATTGGCTAAATACATTGAAGAAAGCATCTGATGAAAACTGTTTTTCACATAGTAATTTTGTTTTTCTTGAGCGCATACTTTTTCGCTCAAGAAATTACTTTACCCTTTGTGAAAAACGGAAATTGGTTTCTCTTAAAAAATGGTCAAGAAGTAAAACTGCCACCCTCCTACACTTTTGTACATTTCTTTGATAAAGAGGGTTTTGCATATTTTCAAGAAGGACAAAAATACGGTGTAATCGACCAAAAAGGCAAAGAAGTTGTTAGTCCAAAATACAGCGATTTAACTCCTTTTGGCAATGCTTTTTTTGCTGGAAAATACGATACAAATTTTCATATTTTTCAACTTAATAGTAATTTTAAAGCTTTACCTTGTTTAAACGCCAGTTCCTTGGATTCCTCCTGGATTTTAATCGAACAAAAAGACAAACATTTTATTCTAAACAGTCGAAATTATTTCCAGTTTGAAATTGATTCAAGCAGCTCTTATGAAGTAAGGTTCAACCATTTAATTGTGTTCAAAGATTCTGATAACATCGAACTTTACAATTATTTCGGAAAGAAAATTTACAGTGGAAATGGTCTTTTGACAGATAAAAATCTTTATGTCACGGTTGTAGATTCTAATTTCAATTACATCTTTGATTCCTATTCCTTTTGGCATTTTCCAGCAAAGGCAAAATTCACTTCTTCGAGCAACGAATACATTCAGTATCAACTCAATGGAAACGCTTTTTTGCTTGACAGAAACTCCAAAAAAACAATCATTTCTTATCCTTGCGACAAAATAAAAAAACGAGGAAACTACTTTGAGGTAGAAAAAAATCAATTTTATGGTTTGATTGACCAACAGGGAAAAATATTGTTACCCATCAAATACGACTTCTTCAACATCAATTCCAAATTTATCGAAGTAAATTACAATACCTTAATGGGTTTGTATTCCCTTGATTTTAAAGAAATAATTCCTTGTAAATACAAATCCATTTCTTACGATGAAAATTTTTTCTATACCACTTCTCTAAATGCATTTAAAGGTTTAATTTCGAGAAAAACAAATCGTGAAATTTTAGCCGCACTTTACGATAATATCACTATTTCGAAAAATATTATCAAGGCAAAATACAATGGCGTTTTGAGTATCGTTGAATTGGATAGTAAACATAAAATCTTAAACAAAGTTGCACTTGGTCAAACAGTTACTTTAAAAATGTATGGCCAACAAGGAAATTCTAAAAATAATTTTGATCCCCGTTTGTTTCAAATCGGTTGGTTTTTTGATACCATTCCTTCAAAAGGATTGCGTTGGGGAATAAAAAGCGCAACAGATAGTGTGATTTTAAAACCCAAATATAAAAATGTAAATTTTGTACAAAATGCACCTTTCAGCTTTATCATCGATGGGCCAAAAAGAAAAAATGCAATAAATGCAAGTACCAACAAAATCAATTACGAGGATAAATTTCATTTAGTTGATTTCTCTACAGGGAAAAAATTGAAAACTGAATATTTAATGCATGTTGACACGGTCGATTTTAGAGAAAGAAACTTTGCTCGTTTTAAAGATTCTCTTTCTTTTGGAATCGTGACCGCTGAAAACAAGTTGAAGAGATTGACATGGATCGATTTAGATGAACATGAAAATGTGAGGTATTGTAATGCTAGTTCAAAAAAATTAAATTCAAAACCATCACTTGATACCTACTCCTATCCTTTCCAAGCCTTAAATTGCTATGGCTGGACAAGAGCCTACTTCAAATTATCCTACACTTTTGAAAAACCTAAATGGAATTTTTTAAACCAGGAAGGCGATTCAATTTTTCAAGAATCTTTTGATTACGTCGAAAATTATTACGCAAATTCTGTCCTACTTAATCGCAACGGAAAATGGGGAGTTGCCTACAAAGATTCCATCACTATCCCTCTAGAATATGCAACTATCAAAAGAGTTAGCAATTATCAAGATACTGTTTTTTTGGTTTCACTTAATAAAAACAAAGCTTTGTATTTGGATTCAAATTTGAGTCTAAAGACAAATAACAATATGCAATTTGAACAGAAAAAAGGCATTTTTACGACCTTTAAATCTGGAAATAAAACCTTGCTTTTTTCTTCAAGTGGCGAGCTTTTGTTGGAAACGGAAAAAGCGATTAAATTTCATGATTTTTCCCGTTTTGTGATACGTGATAAAAAAACATTTACGATTTACGACGAAAATGCACAGGTAATTGGGGACGTAAAAACAAAACCGCTAGATTTTATCAGTCCAGATGAATTTATTTTTGAAGTTTCATCCAAAAAAGGCTTACTTTCAACAACTGAAGACACTTTAATTCCTGCGCATTTCGATGAGATCCAAAAATTTGGCTCAAAGTTCTTAGCGCATTCTCCAATGGAAATGCATTTGTACAACGAAGATTTTAAGCTCATTTTAAAAACAACAAGCGGGAAAATTTTGGTGGATTCACTCAGTGGTTATTATGTTCTCGTTGAAAAAAACAAAGCTTCAATATTCAATTCTGAAGGGAAAAAACTTTACAAATGGAAGTTGGAAGATATCGTTTTGAAGGATTTTTTCAATAAAATGTTATTCACAAGCAAACACGAAGTCAAAAATTTAGAGGGAAAAAACATCGATTTTAAACTAAAAATTGAAGAAACAAAATTTTTGAAGGACGGCTATTTTGCTTTGAGGAATAAAGATAAATTTTGGATTATTTTAGACGCGAAAAATCAAAAAATAGCAGAAAATTTACTCTATATTCGCAAAATTCAATACCTTGACAAGGGAATTTTTGGGCTAAACACCAAAAAAGGATTTATTTTATACAACGACCAAACGAAGGAAATTTCAACATCCTACAAAGCAGCCACCAAAAATTGGGAGGAAGGACTTTTACTCGTAGAAAAAAATCATTCTCGTTTTCCATTTGAATTTGTAAACGAAAATTTTGAGAACGTCCTCCAAAAATCATTCAAAGAAGCTACTGTTTTCGCAAATGGTTTTGCCTGCGTTTCAGACGAAAGAGGCTGGACAATTATCGATAAAAATGGTTTTCAAAAATCGTATCCAAATTTCAACAAAATCGAACAACTCGCCAAAAATAATTTTCTGAGCAGTTCTAAGCCACTCTATGGTTTGGTAGATCACTTCGGCAAAACAATCCTTCCTGTCGAATACGAAAAAATTACATTTATTAATGAAAACATCATACAAACGATTAAGGAAGGTGTGATTAATTATTTTGATTATAGTGGGAAGGTGATTTATAAATAAAGGCAAATCATAAAAGGCCCAACTGGAATTATAATTTGCATGTTATTTAGGTGCCTTTGTAATTGATATTGCGTATCTCGATATGCGATATTTAAAAAAATAATCTTAATTATTCACAAAGTATTTACTACGTGTAACCTTTTGAAGGTATCTCCTGGCAAGATATATCAAGCAAAACTTTTCTTATCTTCGCCGATTTTTTTTCTCATGCACCACAGAACATCTTACGACACATCGGTAAAACATTTGTACCGAAAAGGCCTAGAGGAAGCCATACCTTTGTCTTTACGAAAATCCATTCCACGAAACACAATTCATCGTTGGCGCAACGAAAAAGACGATAAATATTTTGGTTTTGAATTAAATAAATTGGCTGCAAGTGAACTTGAATTATTAAAAACCTTTGCAAAATCCAAAAACGCTAAACGGATTTTTATGAGTTATGTGCGAATTGGAAGATTTGTCCTCCCGATAGCTATCGGGACTTTGACCAACGACAAATTTATGAAACAGCAGTTCAAAAAGCACCGCATGGATTTGATTGATGTGATTGAACGGGCAAAACAAAATATTCCTTTGCGTACAATCTTGAAGTGTTTCAATATTTCAACCACTACTTATTCTATTTGGATACAAGAACTTTTTGCTGGATGCAATAAATCTGCGATCGATTGGTGTTTGCAAAGACAACCACAGCAACTGAATGCAAATGAATTAACCGTAATGAAGGACTTGATGACAAATCCAGAATACGAACATTGGCCAATTTCTTCCATTGCACATTTTGCAAAAAGAAACAATTTGTTGCATGTCTCCATGTCAACATGGTACAAATATGCTCGCATTTTAGATTTAAGAAGAGCCAGACCTAAATTTCCAAGAGCAAAACGAAAAGAAGGAATTAAGGCCAACCGTCCAAACGAAATCTGGCATGCAGATGTAACTTATTTCAGAACTGGTTTGGAGCAATGTTATGTTTATTTAGTGGTCGATAACTATTCTCGTAAAATTTTATCATGGATGGTGAGCACCAAATTGAGTGCACAAAATCGTTTGAAAACCATTGAAGAGGCATACGATAATGAATTTGGTTCTTTGCAAGAGGATATTACACTTTTGGTTGATGGTGGAAGTGAAAATCACAACAACGTGGTAAACTCATACGTTAATTTTATTCCAAATCTCACAAAACTACGAGCTTTAAAAGACATTCGTTTCGGAAATGTACAAATTGAAGCGCACAACAAAATACTCAAACAAAGTTGGCTTTACAGAAGAGATATTCAAACGCCAGAAAAACTTCAAGAAGAAGTAAAAGCTTTCGTAAAAGAGTTTAACACAATTAGACCACATCACGCGCTCGGCGGCTTAACACCGAATGAAAAGCATTACGAAATAGAACCTTATGAAAATTTTGTTTACAGGATAAAGCAGAAAGAAGCATTAAAAGAGCGAATGATTGGTAATAGACAAAATGCTTGCGGTACTTGTATTACTCAAAAAGTTTCAAAATGCTCTTTATGAGATAAAAATATATCTAAATCAAAACAAAATATCAAATTAATCCCCTAAATTCTAAAAAATGTAAAAAGCTTTGGAGGAAAAGTGAACTCCATTTTTACAAAAAATAAAATTAGCGGATTTATAATAAAAAATAACGCATATTTTGCTAAAAAAACTATCTTTGAAAATGCCGTTCCTAATAAGGAACGTTTTTGAAAAGAAATATGTTAATAGTAAAAGGCTTTAAAATATGGGGAAATGGAAAAAAATGGAGA
>JBKCGI010000094.1:0-9228 GCA_046303515.1 Flavobacteriia bacterium
AAACAAAACCCCCCCTGGTTTAAATTTTTTTTATTTGTTTTTAAAAAAAAAAATAAAAAAAAAAATAACCAACACAAAATTTGGTTTTTTTAATTTTTAAAATAAAAAAAAACGCGACTCCAGCTGTCAATAAGGTAATTACGATAATATAACTTTCTGTCAAAGTCATATTATTTTGAGGCAATGGACGAGATTGGGTTCTTTTCATCAATTTATCGAAATCTCTTTCCCAAATTTGATTGGAGCCATTTGAAGCCGCAGTGACAAACAAGCCACCTACAATGAGATAGGTAATTTCAAGTAAATCATTTTTTCCAGATGCAAATAAATAACCAGAAAGTGCTGATAAAATAACTAAAGCAGATAATCTAAATTTCGTAAATGAAATATAAGATTTTAACTTTGATTCTGAAACGGTATTTGAGGAAATCTCCACCAATATTTTTTTTGCAAATTTAGTTTAATTTTATGAATGGAAATTCAAAAAGCTAAATTTTTATTTTGGATTATCTTTAAAACAAAAAAACTGCCTATAAAAGCAGTTTTTACTAATTTATTCTTCGTCTGAATCATCCTCATCGTCGTCTTCGTCAGCAACATCATAATCATCATCTGCATCGTCATCCGCAAATTCGTCTTCTTCGTCACCTTTAACGTCAGCTACTTTTGGTAAATCCTCGTCAAAATCGTCATCATCGTCATCAACGCTCTTTGCTTTTACTGTTGGTTTTGGGATCTTAACCAAATAAATGATTTCTTCGGTTTCCCAAAGTAATGCATCTAATGTTTCACCTGTAGGTGTTTTAATTTGTGTCATTCCACTACTAAATCCATCAGGAAAAGCAATTAATAGTTGTTTCTTCTGGTCGATAGACATTTTGTCGTAACTAACTATGGCTCTTTTTTTAGTCATTCCTTTTATATTTCTAGTTTATGAATTCTATTAATTGGCAAAACAGTATTTTGCTTCAACACGATCGCTGAATCTGTTACTGCCCAAATTGTTGTTTCAACTCTTTTTTTTCCCAAGTTGTCTGAAAAATAAATTGTCACTTTATGATGTTCTAAATTCCCTAATGCAATTGCTCTTTGTATTGCCTCATTTCTAGACGAAATTTGGCTGTCATTTGCTAAAATTTCTGTTGCAGGAAAATGTAATTTTGATATATCTTCTTTGTTAATTAATGTGTAAGTGCTATCTGTCATTTTTATAATTCATCAAATCTTTGGCAAAAATATATTAAAACATCAATTGTCAAAATAAAAAATGAAAAAAAATGAAAAAAAAAGACTTCTTTGTAAAAAGAAGCCTTGAATAGTAGTAGAATTAATACAAAAAGTGTAACTATATAAAATCAGGTTAACTTTTCCATTAATTTTCATTGCTAAAACTTGTCCTCGAAGGGACAAAAACTCAAAACTAAAAACTAAAACTATTTGAAAAGTAATTTCAAAATTAACCTGATAATTATCTTAACTCTAAAGGTAAAACTACTCAAACAATTAATTTCAACTACTACAAATGAAAGTTTAACTACATTTAGTTATCATTTATAGGTTTTCAGCTATTTTTTATTTAAACAAGTGGTGAAAAATCACACAAAAAGTTAAAAAGCTAATTATAAATTTTCTAAGATTTTAAAGAAAATATCTCTTTTTGCAGGACTTAAAGGCACTTCTGAACCATCTTTCATAATTACTGAACCACCATTTGCCTTATCGTATCGATCGACGTAATCTAAGTTAATTAGGTGAGATTGCTGTATTCTTAAAAAATTATGTCCCGTCAAAAGCGTTTCATAATCTTTCAATGTCTTAGAAACTAGGATTTTTTTGTGATCAACTAAATAAAAAGAAGTGTAATTTCGATCTGCTTCGCAACGAATAATTTTATCTAAATCAATTACGTGTACACTTTCCTGTGTTTTTAACACCAATCTTCTTTTTTGAGAAGGTTGAATATTTAATTGTAATGCATCAAATTGAGATTCTTCTCTTTTATGATCAATACTTTCAATTGCTTTTTCAACTGATTTCCTTAATTCTTCGGGATCAATTGGTTTAAGAATATAATCTAAAGCACTAAATTTTATTGCTTTAATGGCAAATTCTTCGTGGGCCGTAATGAAAATTACCTCAAAAGTTTTTTGTGGAATCATCTTTAACAAATCAAAACCAGTTCCATCAGGCATTTGAATATCTAAAAAAACAATATCAGGATGAATATCTTCGATTGCCTTTAGGCCTGAAGTTACATTTTCACCGATAGGAAAAGTCTCAATTCCTAAATCAAATGATTCAATGATTTTGGCAATTAATTCTCTTGTTCTTTTTTCGTCATCTATGATTACAGCTTTCATTTTGATTCTAATTTGTAGTTATTTTTCCTTAAAGTTTAAATCATACTTAATGTAAAAGTAATAATTAAATTTGATTTTGTACAAGATAAGGTATAGAAATTAACACTTTAGTGCCTGTTTGCTCAGTCGGATTATAATCTTCAATTTGTAAAAATCCATCTGAACGATACTTTTTATTTAAATTATCAATTCTATCTTTTGTAATTTTCATCGCCATACTTTTATGGTCTTTACTTTTTTTATTTAATTCTGAACCTTTTCTACCAATTCCATTATCAACAACAGTAATGCGTAACATGTTGTCATGTTTGAAAAAATGTACATTTATAAAACCATCTTCCTTTAAATGTAATCTTCCATGTTCAATTGCATTTTCAATGAAAGGCTGTGTAATCATTGGTGGAATAACAGCTTCCTCGTCAAATAAGGTTTCATCAACAATAATTGAAAATTCAAATCGATCCTCAAAACGTAATTTTTGAATATTCAAATATTTATCTAAAATATCATATTCAGTTTGTATAGGAATTAAATCTTTGGAGGAATTTTCTAAAATCAGACGCATTAATTTAGAGAAATTAACCAAAAATTTTGCTGAATTTTTAGTGTCATTGTCATAAATATAACTTTGTATCACAGACATCGCATTAAAGACAAAATGAGGATTCATTTGCGCACGCAACAAAGTTTGATTCATTTCAGCTTGTTGTTGTTGTTGTTTGATCTTTGTTTGATTCCAACGGTAAAAACCAATAATTCCGGCCAATAACATGAAAATCACAAACCCAAATATCACATAGGTTTGTAGGTTGGTTTTCAATTCAACATTTTCTAATTTCGCTGAAGTCAAAGCTGTACTTTGCCTTTGTCTTTCAATGGAATCGGCTTGAATACTAATAAATCGCTCTCTTTGCTCCGAGCGATATAACTCACTTAATTCCGCTATTTTCGCACTAGACTCCAATGTTTTTGCTGAATCAGCATAATCAGAATAAAGTTTTAAATATTTATAAGCTAGGATTTGGTTTCCTGTCTTAAAATATACTTCAGATATTGTTTGATAAGTTGGATAGACGGTACCTTTATAACCAAATTGGGAACGAATTTTAACAGAACGATTCAAGTAATTCAATGCATTTCCATATTTCCCTTGTTTTTCAAATACAAAACCAACATTGTGGTAAACAGTTGCAATTTTTTCTTGATTACCTGAAGATTCAAAAAACACTAATGCCTTGTTGTAATTACTTAAGGCCTTGGAAAAATCCTTCTGCTCTCTGTAAATATCCCCAATAGCATTATGAGCATTTCCTAAACCATCGTAATCATCATAAGGTTGAAGTAATTTCAATGCTTTCCGCTGAATTTCCAAAGCACGCGCATAATCTTTCTTAATTCGATATAAATTACCTAAATTAATTTGAGCTATAGCAACCGTTCGTTTATCCTTTATCCGATTAGCATTTTCAATAGCATAAAGAAAATTTATCTCTGCTTCTTTAAAGTTTAAAATAGAAACTTGCGCCTCACCAATATTATTTGAAAAATAGGCAATTTTAAAATAATCCCCTACTTCAGTAGCTAATTGAAGTGCTATTAAACTCTTAGAGACGCTTAGTTCTATTTGTCCAAAATAGTTGTAAATTATCGCTTGATTATTAAAGGCATCTGCTTGCACACTTTTATTAGCTGAACGTCGTGCAAATTGTATTGTCTCAGTAGCAAAATAGTTGGCTGAATCTTTTGAGTTTTGATACATAAAAGCTTGCGAATAAAGCAAATAAATCTTAGATATAGATTTGTTGTTGCGTGCTTTTTTAGCTATTTTTAAAGCATCTTTCAAATAAATTTTTGCTTGTGCAACTTCCCTTTTATAAATATGAAATTCCGCAATTCGCTCATATAAATCCATTCGAAAATTAGCGTTTTGCATCATACTCACTAAGGATTGTAAATCTAATACTTTGGAATAATATTGGTCCTTATTACCATTGTAAAAATCAACCTCAGCATCGTAAATACTAGCTAAATAACGAGCAGAATCATTTGCACTATAACTCAATGTCATCAAAGAGCTTCTAATAGAATCAGCCTTTTGAAAATTGTTTTTATGATAAAATTGAGCAAGATCATATAGTTTCCAGAATCGCTTAGTTGGATTTGACTCTTTAGAATACTCTTTAAACAATTTTTTTTCTGAACCATTTTGAGCAAAAGCTCCCTGCTTGGAAAGAAAGCCAAGAATAAATAATATTCCTAAAAATCGATATAATCTTATTTTCCTACTCATTTTAAGCGACTAATGTAATGCAATTTTTTGAAAATGAAAACTTTCAATTTAATTTTTTAGTTGCTTACACAGTCTCTTTCGCTTTCAAAAGCAATCAAAATCATCAATATTATTTATTATCTTTGCTCGTTTTTTGAAATAAATCCCGCACAATGGAATACAATCACATAGATATCGAACAAAAATGGCGCAAACACTGGGCTGATAATCAAACTTTTAAAGCAGATAACAACAGTACAAAACCAAAATTTTATGCCTTAGACATGTTTCCTTATCCTTCCGGTGCAGGTTTACATGTGGGACATCCACTGGGTTATATCGCCTCTGATATTTATGCGAGATACAAAAGATTGCAGGGATTTAATGTTTTGCATCCAATGGGTTACGACTCCTTCGGATTACCAGCTGAACAATATGCGATTCAAACAGGGCAACATCCAGAGAAAACCACACAAGAAAATATTTTACGTTACCGTGATCAATTGGATCAAATAGGTTTTTCCTTTGATTGGTCTCGTGAAGTGAGAACTTCTAGTCCAGAATATTACAAATGGACACAATGGATTTTTATTCAATTGTTTCACTCTTGGTACAATCCTGCTTCAAATAAAGCTGAGAAAATTGACACCTTAATCCATCATTTTGAAACAGTTGGATTTAATGGAAATTCTGAAAGCCCATTGAATGGTGGCATTGAAGTAAATATTGATGCCTTTTCAGCGGAAGAATGGGCAAACTTTGAAGAAAGTAAAAAAAGATTCATTTTAATGCAATTCAGATTGGCCTATTTGGATAATACCTGGGTAAACTGGTGTCCTGCTTTAGGAACTGTTTTGGCTAATGATGAAATTGTAAACGGAGTTTCTGAACGTGGAGGACATCCCGTAGAACGCAAAAAAATGCAACAATGGAGCATGAGAATTACCGCTTATGCTGAAAGATTGATAACTGGTTTGGACGGATTAGATTGGAATGAATCCATCAAAGACATGCAACGGAATTGGATTGGGAAATCGAAAGGGTGTTCTATTCAGTTTATGTTGGCTTCGACTCCGCTCAGCCAACAAATTACAAACTCAAATGATAAAACCCGTGGAATGAGCGAAGTCGAAGAACACAATAGCGAGTTCGAACGGAAATCGAGCGAAGTCGAGATTGAAGTCTTCACTACCCGACCTGATACAATTTTCGGTGTGAGTTATGTTACTTTAGCTCCTGAGCACGAATTAGTTGCTCAGTTAACAACTCCAGAAAATAAAGCAAAAATTGACGCTTATGTGGCTTACGCAAAAAACAGAAGTGAGCGTGAACGTCAAGCTGATGTAAAAAATATCACGGGAGAATTTACGGGATCTTATGTTTTACATCCATTTACAGGAGAAAAAATTCCAGTTTGGATTGGTGATTATGTTTTAGCTGGTTATGGAACAGGCGCTGTTATGGCAGTTCCAGCTCACGACGAACGTGATTTTCGTTTTGCGAAGCATTTTGATTTACCCCTTCCAATTGTGGTGCAAGCCAACCAAGAATGGGATTTTGAAAAAGATGCTTATGGAGACAAAAGTGGTAAATTGATCAATTCTGAATTTTTGAACGGATTGGAAGTGAAAGACGCGATAGTTAAAGCAATTGATGAAATCGAAAAAGCAGGAATTGGACAAGGAAAAGTGAATTACCGTTTGCGTGATGCAGTTTTTGGTAGACAACGTTATTGGGGAGAACCAATTCCTATTTACTACAAAAATGGTCATCCGTATTCGATTGACGAATGTGATTTGCCTTTAAAATTGCCTGAAGTAGATAAATATTTACCAACAGAAGATGGCGAACCACCTTTGGCTCGCGCAAAAGACTGGAAATACAAAGGAGAATACGAATACGAAACGACTACCATGCCAGGTTGGGCTGGAAGTTCGTGGTACTTTTTGCGTTACATGGATCCACACAACATGGATGAATTTGTGAGTAAAGAAAAAGCTGCTTACTGGAAACAAGTGGATTTGTACATCGGTGGAGCAGAACATGCAACTGGACATTTGTTATACAGCCGTTTCTGGACAAAATTCTTGTGCGACATGGGTTATATCACTTTTGATGAACCATTCCAAAAAATGATTAACCAAGGAATGATTTTGGGAAGAAGTAGTTTGGTATATAAATCATTGAGTAAAAATACTTTTTATACATTATCAAAAAAAGAAGCGAATTCAATTCCACTTCATGTAGATATTTCGATGGTTGACAATGACAAACTAAACATTGAGGCCTTCAAAAACTGGAGAGAAGAATACAAAAACGCAGAATTCATTTGTGAAGAAAACGGAGATTACATCTGTGGTCACGAAGTGGAAAAAATGTCTAAATCTAAGTTTAACGTGCAAACTCCAGATGAGTTAGTTGCAAAATTCGGAGCAGACACTTTGCGTATGTACGAAATGTTTTTGGGTCCATTGGAGCAAAGTAAACCTTGGGACACCAAAGGAATCAACGGTGTTTCGAACTTTTTGAGAAAACTGTGGCGTTTGTTTGCTTTTGATGAAACTGGAGCTGCAAATTTTTCACAAGCGGAGCCTTCGAAAGACAATTTGAAAACTTTACATAAAACCATTCAGAAAGTTACGGATGATTTGAACCGTTTTTCTTTTAATACTGGGGTTTCCAACTTCATGATTTGTGTAAACGAATTGACAGAGCAAAAATGCAGTAACAAAGATATTTTAGAGCAATTGGTGATTTTACTTTCACCTTATGCACCGCATATTTCAGAAGAATTGTGGGTAAAATTAGGTCACGAAGCAGGAACCATTTCATTTGCTAGTTTCCCGACTTTTAATCCAAAATACTTAGTTTCAGATGCTTTTTCTTATCCGATTTCTTTTAACGGAAAAGTGCGTTTCAACTTGGAATTTCCAAGAACGATGAGTCCGAAAGAAATTGAAGACTTGGTTTTAGCGCATGAGAATACCGCTAAATACTTGGAAGGTAAAGCAGTGAAGAAAATGATTGTTGTGCCGGGAAGAATTGTGAATGTGGTGGTGTAAATTTTACCAAAAAATAATTTTATTTTTTTTACTGTAAATTGCGCTTCTAGCTTTTTATTTTCCTTGCGTAAATTTGCGGTAGGCAACTTTTAAAGCTGGTTTAGGATTTTCCATTAATAATTCGACTACGGAATTTACTTCTTGTTTCAATTCGGGATATTTTTTGATGAAATCCGTTAAAACGTATAGGGAATAAACATGTAAGGCGACATTGTGATTCTTTTCGAGCAAAAATTGAATTAACAAATCTATGAATTCGCCTTCTTTGTACTCCGTTTTTTTGAGATGAACAATTCCCGCGATTACGTTGCGGAGTATGCTTTCGTTTTTTGTTTCGAATAAAATATCGACTAAATTGGGATAATATTTTTGAGCAAATTCAGGTAAATCCTTAGCTAAATGTGTCCAAATCCAAGAAGCATATTCTGCATAAGGATAAGCAGCTTTTTGCTCAATTAAATGAAGTAAATCAATAGCTAAAACAGGTTTTTCCTTCAAAAAGGGAATAACTTTTTTGAAATCACGCTCTAGTTTAAACTCATCTAGGAAATCTTTTGCTGCATCCATTATTGCTTCAGATCCAAACCATAATTTTTGCCTTTTTGCAAGGCTGGTAATCCGTCTTCTAACCAAATTGGCGCTGGAGTTCCCAACAAATAATGGTCAAAAAATTGTCTCATTCTGATGGATAAATCAATGCGATTGGCATTTTTCATCAGATTGTGATCATCTCCGTTGTAATTTAACATCCAAACAGGTTTTCCTAAGCGTTTCATATCCGTAAACAATTCAATTCCCTGATACCATGGAACCGCTCCATCAGCATCGTTGTGCATGATTAAAAGAGGCGTTTTTACTTTTGGTAAATGGTAAATTGGTGAATTTTCAACATACAATTCTGGAGCTTCCCAAATTGTTTTACCAATTCTACTTTGCGTGCGTTCGTACTGAAACTGACGATTTAAACCGCTTCCCCAACGAATTCCACCGTATGCAGAAATCATATTTCCAACTGGAGCACCAGCCATTGCAGCTTTGTAACGTGTGGTCATTGTGATCAATTGTGCGGTTTGGTATCCTCCCCAACTTTGACCTTGTAAACCCATGCGCGTTGAATCAGCCGCTGGAATTGTTTTTAAAACATAATCCGTTGCACTCATGATACAATCAAAAGCGCCTCGAGCAGGATAACCTGGTTTGTAACGAATATCTGGAATCAAAACCAAATAACCAGCAGAAGCATATTCTGTTGGGTGAATTACTGAAGCCGTTGGTTTTGGAGCATAATGGTTGTGCAATTCATCGCCATTCAACTCATAGTAATAAACCAATAAGGGATATTTTTTCGTGGGATCAAAATTTTCTGGTTTATACAACAATCCTTCCAGTGGAATTCCAGAGTAACTTTTCCAATGAATTAAGTCTACAGTCGACCAATTGTATTCGCTTTGTTGCGGATTCGTTTTTGAAATACAGGTGATTTTTTCTGTGTTATTTAATTTTGTGATGTATGATTCTGCATATTCATAATTCGAGG
>JBKCGI010000095.1:0-3273 GCA_046303515.1 Flavobacteriia bacterium
TTCAGGAAGTGGCGCAAATACGTATACTTGGAACAATGGTGTAGTTGATAATGTTCAATTTCAAATTGGAGCAACAACAACCTACACTGTAACTGGAACTGACATAAATAACTGTCAAAATACGGATCAAATTACTATCACGGTTACTCCTGCTGATGTAATCAATGCTGGTACTGACTTTACAGTTTGTGAAAACAGTGTCGTAACACTTACTGCAAGTGGAGGACAAAACCCAATTTGGGATAATGGAGTTAACGATGGAGTTAGTTTTACAGCTTTATCGACTGTAACCTATACCGTTTCAAATACAGATGCAAATGGCTGCAGCACAACTGACCAAATTACAATTACTGTAAATAACCTTCCGTCAGTTAATGCTGGTGCAGATCAATTTGTTTGTTTTGGAGACCTTGTAACCTTAAGTGCCACTGGAGCATTAAATTATGTTTGGGATAACAACGTTACAGATTCACAAGCTTTTTTGCCAACTTTTGGACTTGGAGGTGTTGATTTTACTGTAATAGGAACGGATGTAAATGGATGTCAAAATTCTGATCAAGTTTTAGTATTTGTGAATGATTTACCAGTTGTAGATGCCGGTTTAGATCAAAACGTTTGCCAAAATAGTACAATTACTCTTTCTGGAAATGGAGCTATATCTTACGTTTGGAATAATGGTGTTTTAGATAATATTCCTTTCGTAATAGGTGCTAGTACAACTTATACAGTGACTGGTACAGATGCTAATAATTGCCAAAACACAGATCAAGTTACCGTTACAATTACTCCGGCAGATATCATTAACGCAGGAACAGATTTTGCTGTCTGTGAAAATGAATCAATAACACTAACTGCAACTGGAGGACTAAATCCAATTTGGGACAATAATGTCACTCAAGGTATTAGCTTTGTTCCTTTATCTACTGCGATTTATACTGTTTCAAATACTGATGCAAATGGATGCACCACAACCGATCAAATTACAGTAACAATAAATCCCTTGCCAAATATATTTGCTGGAAATGATTTTAATATTTGTTTGAACGATGTACTTATCTTAAGTGGTTCAGGTGGAAATAACTATGTTTGGGATAACAATGTAGTTGATGGAATTCAATTTAGTCAAAACGTGGGAAGTCAATTATATAATGTTATTGGTACAGACATCAATGGTTGCAGTAATTCAGACCAAATCAATGTCACCGTGAATCCTTTACCAACAATTGACGCAGGTACGAACTTTTCAGTTTGCCAAAATAGTCAAATAACTTTATCAGGTTCTGGAGCTATTGATTATGTGTGGAACAATGGTGTACTTGACAATATCCCCTTCAATATTGCACAAACAACACTTTTCACAGTTACAGGAACAGATCTAAATGGATGTCAAAATTCTGACCAAATACAAGTTACAGTTTTAAATTTACCAAATGTTAATGCAGGTAATGATGTCGAAATCTGTATAAACAACACTGTTATTTTAAATGGAAATGGAGCGGTTTCTTATATTTGGGACAATGGAATTAGCAATAACGTTTCTTTTACTCCACTAGCAACCAATACTTTTACCGTTATTGGAACAGATGCCAATGGTTGCCAAAATTCAGATGATGTTTTAGTAACTGTAAATCCACTTCCAAACGTTAATGCTGGTCTTGATTTAACAATTTGCGAAGGCGATGCGATAACATTAAGTGGAACTGGTGCTCAAGTTTACGTATGGAATAATGGTGCCCAAAATAATGTAAGTTTTATTCCAACAACAAACCAAACCTATACCGTAGTTGGAACGGACATTAATGGCTGCGTAAATTCAGATAATCTGACCTTAAGTATAAACCCTATTCCAACTGTTAGTTTTATAGCTGATTTAACTTCAGGTTGTTCTCCTCTAAATGTTTTACTAACAAATACTACCCCAAATTCTTCCAATTCGATTTGGACAATTAATGGGACAGAACAAATTGTTGCTCAAAATTTAAATTATAGTTTTTTAGGAGCAATTGATTGTTATGACATTTCTTTAACAACAACTGTAAATGGATGTGCAAACACATTTTCAACAACAGACTTTATTTGTGTTAATCCAACTCCGATTGCACTTTTCGACTTTACTGAAGAAATAATTAATGAACAATTATCAAACTTAGTCTTTTTCAACAATACTCAATTTGCCACGCAATATTCTTGGGACTTTGGTGACAATTCAGCTATTTCAAATGAAGAAAATCCAATACATGAATATTTTACCAGTCTATTGGATGAATTTAATATCTCACTCATTGCTACTTCGGATTTTGGATGTGTTGACTCCCTTACAAGAACATTTAAAGTAAGAGAAAAACTAATCTATTATGTGCCAAACAGTTTTACTCCTAATGGAGATGAATTAAACAATACATTTTTTCCCATTTTTACTTCAGGATTTGAGCCAAACTCATATCATTTAACTGTTTACAATAGATGGGGTGAGGTGATTTTTGAATCCTTAGATTATCGTGTAGGTTGGGACGGTACTTTCAAAAACAAAATGGTTGAAGAAGGAGTTTATCAATGGAAAATTGAATTCGACACCAAACTAAATCAAGAAAGACGAGTATTACATGGACATGTAAATTTATCTTTGTAAGGGTAATTTAACGCGAAAAAAATCAGTACAAATTAGATGTTGGTTTCAATAAAATCAATTAGCGAGTGAATTACCTTTATGTGAATTTCTTGAGCTCTATCAGCATATTTGGAAAATGGAGCTCTAATTTCAACATCGCAAAGTTGTGCCATCGCACCACCATCTTTTCCTGTTAGTCCAATTACAAAAATACCTTTTTCCTTTGCTGTTTCAATAGCCTTTAAAATATTCTTTGAGTTTCCTGAAGTTGAGATCGCAAGCAAAACATCACCTTTTTTTCCCATTGCTTCCAAATAGCGTGAAAAGATAAATTCGTAACCAAAATCATTTGAAACGCAAGAAATATGACTCACATCAGAAATTGAAATTGCAGCTAATGCTTTTCGATTTTCTCTATAACGACCCGAAAGCTCTTCAGCAAAATGCATCGCATCACACATGGATCCTCCATTTCCACAACTCATTATTTTACCTCCATTTTTCAAGGATTGAACCATAATTTGACCTGCTTTTTCAATTTGTTCAAAAGACTCTAAATTGTTAAATTTTTGCAAAATTTCTAAAGATTCAGAAAAATGGTCTGCTATTTGTTTTACACTCATCGAAATGGATTTTTGTCAAAATTAAATTATTTTAATGAAAGA
>JBKCGI010000096.1:0-3166 GCA_046303515.1 Flavobacteriia bacterium
TTCACCATCGAATGATCTCTCTACAATAAAAAAATCATTGTTTATTTCGGAAGCAGTTTTCCAATTCAGACGAACAGTACTCATTTCTCTATTGGCAACAAAGTCTTTTAAATCGACTGGAAGTACTACACAACCTGTTGAACCTATTGTAAAATTACATACAGCACCTGCAAAACCGTCAATTAAAATATAATAGGTTGTATTAGGATTAGGAGCTGTAATTGTTAAGGTTTTTGTTCCCATACCTGAAGCTGTATTACCTGTTACACAGGCCCCAAGTGTACATGTACCTACATCACAAATTGGCGTGGTCCCTGAACAACCAGCTATATTACCTTCTTCATATATCAGCACCTGCACTCCAGCAACGGATTGCTGACATGTAGTAGGGTCAATATTTAGAGTAATATCAGATCCTAAAGCATCTGAAGTCATGGTAAATATAGAAACATTTTCAAAAGAAGGAACATTACCACCACCACATGAAGGTGGTTTATATCCTCCACACAAAGACATTCGTTGAATACTAGTTAGAGTTGTTCCAGTTATTGTTGTACCACATATGCCTGGTGCCCCTCCAATAAAATTATTGGAACCAGCCTGTAAGGCACTATAGAAACATATTTGGTTTGCTGTACCAGCAACATTTGTACCTAACCAGTCAATGCAAGCGTATACTGTTGTTCCGGGGGTCAAACCTGTTTTCACAAATTGTTCACCATATTCACTTACATTACTTGCATTTGCAAGCGTACCTTCTACACCACAAATATCTGTACCATTGCATGAACCTGGTGATAGCCAAGCACATCCTGCTAAAGTGTATGCTGAAAAGTTTGTTGCCCCACAAGTTACATTAGAGAACAATGTAATTTTTGGTAAGTCTGCCCCAGTAGCTTGAGGTATCGATGTTATGGCAACAGTACCAGATGCAGGAACAGTAATTTTCACCCAAGTTCTCCATCCCGTACTGTAGTATAACCCCATGGCATTATTTCCGCATGCAGCAGCATATTGTGCAGTAGTAGCAGTACCACAAGTGTTATTGACCTCATATTGGTAACAAGTTCCAGTTGCTGTAGGTGTTATTGCCGTCATCCCTTCCGCTCCAGTAGCTCCGCAAGGGTTACAAAATGGAGGTAAGGTATTCGCACAATTAGGGCACGGTCCACCGCAGTCTACAAAGGCCTCTCGTTGGTTTTGTATACCATCTGAACAAGTACCGCAAGCAGCTGTTGTAAAAGAACCTGAAGAAAGTGGCCCGTTAGTGGCACCACCTCCAGAACCCTCTCGATTAGCAAATGAGTAATAATATGTTGTATTACAAGCCAATCCGCCTATAAATGTCGTCCCATTTGGCGCTGCTACCGCTGGATAGCCAGCAACTAATGGACCAGCCGCACTTACTGTTCGAAGTGACATATAAAAGGCATCAACACAAGTAAGATTTCCATTGTAAGTTACAATTGCCGCTAAATCCGTAGTAGTTATTGATAAGCCTGTTACAGCAGGGGGGGTTGGGCATCCACCAAATGCATTGTTGCCAAAAGAAATTAAGAGCGAAAACAAGGCGACAAAAATACTACCTTGCAACCAGTTTTGAATTTTATTTTTCATAATTTAACAAATTTGTTATCCAAAAGTTTTAAAAATTGATCTTCAAATTGTAAATTGTAAAAGACCACACATGTAATAGACAACAAATATACGAAAAGGTTGTAAAAATTGTATTTTTGTCCTACTTTAATTGTTTTTCTTATTTTGGGTTAAACTATTGATAAATAGATGTTTAATGTTTTTGCCTGTTTTTTTAAAAATCACTTAAAGAATTGATTTGTTCGGTGGTGGGCTTTATTTGTTCATTAGAAACATCGAAATATTCATTTAATAGAGGGCAAACAAAAAAAATAGTTTTTCACAATATTTTGTTAAAAAAGTAGCTTGTTAATTTAGTGCTTACTAATAGGGGGGATAATACGTTAAATTATAATTATTTACCTTGGATTTTTACATGATTCTTAACCCATAATTTTATATCATAATTTTGCGCCAAAGTTCAATTGTATTTGCATTTATTTTTTCCAATAAAGGTTTATTGTCAGTTAATATAATTGCATTTTTTTCATTGTAAGTTACTTTTTGAAAAGGGTTCTTTAAAAAGGTTGGAGTTTCTTTACTTGATTTAGCGTTTGGTGTTAATTTGTTAAAATCAATTGTTTTGAAATCAATTTTTTTTAAACTACAAGCGAGTAAGATACTATTTACTTCACCTTTTTCTACGTTTTGATAAGTGTAAAACCCGTTTGCTTTAAACGTTTTGGCAATTGATTTGGATCCAGAAATTGCGGTTGCATCAAATTTTTCTTGATATTGAATAATAATAAAACCATCCTTTTTGAGTAATTTTTTTAATTCGTTAATTCCTTCTTTTGTAAATACATTTGAAGGTTGTACTTCTCCAGTACATATATCTAACATGATGAAATCATATTTTTTATTGTGGGTTTTAATGTAGTGTCTGGCGTCATCAACTGTGAAAGTTGTAGATTTTTTTGGTTTAAAATAAAAATAGTTTTGTGCTATTTGATACATTCTTTGGTCAATATCAACAATATCCAAGTTAAGGTTTAGTTTTTGAAGTTCATTCGCTATTGCTCCGCCTCCCATTCCAAATAAAAGTGCATCTCCATTTTTCTTCAGAGAGGCTGTAGCTGAAATTCTATGTGCATATTCCCAAAAGGATTTTCCAGGATTTTCCCCGTTATATATTATGGTTTGCGGAATGCCATTTATTATCAAAAGACGGAATTTAGTATCATCACCGATATAGGATTGATCCACAACTTTTAATTGTCCCATCAGTCCTTCAGAATTGTATTTAATAAGTAATAAAGGATTTGATTCTTTTTCTTTAAAATAACTAAAACTGACAAGTGATATGAGTAAAATTGAAATCACCCACATTTTAGTAAAACGAATGAAAAAAGAAAAAATTATGAGAAGATATCCTGCTATTATAAGAGGAGTTTTTGTACCCATATTTGGCATGATATAAAAACCTAAAATAAATGTTGTCAAGATACCAGCAACAGTTGAAATTGCATAGGTATTTCCAGAAGATTTGCCAGATTCATTATTTTTTGCACTTAAGAGTTGAATGATAATT
>JBKCGI010000097.1:0-9643 GCA_046303515.1 Flavobacteriia bacterium
GTGGCTATATTTGTTTTTTTCTTCCATATCCATTTCGGCAAAAGTTTTTCCTTGGTTCTCTGGCTCAAAAATTGGATCGTAGCCAAAACCATTTCCACCCACTTTTTTTCTGCGGATTAAACCATTTACTTTACCCACAAAATATTTTGGTTCCTCAGAAACAGATGAATCGATATAACAAATAACTGTTTTAAAATTTGCCTTTCTGTTGTCGATTTGTTTCATTTTTTGCAACAATAAATCCATGTTTTCATGATCATTCTTTTGTTCACCGGCATATCTTGCAGAGTAAACTCCAGGTTCATTGTTTAAAGCATGCACTTCTAATCCTGAATCATCAGCAAAACAAGGAATTTGAAATTTATCAAATATTGTCTGTGCTTTGATTAAGGCATTTCCTTCAAACGTATCTGCAGTTTCTGGAATATCTTCATGATAATTCATGTCAGCTAAGGAAACAATTTCGTAACCTTCAGGCATTAATTTTTGAATTTCTCTGCGTTTGTTTTTGTTGTTTGAGCAAAAAATGATTTTCATGCGTTGTATTTATTGTTAAAAAAAGAATCCCGCATCGCAGTGACACGGGATTGAATAAGTTTTGTTAATTGTTAATCTCTGTTTCCCATCAATCTCAAAAGAGATAAAAATAGGTTAATGAAAAGGATGTATAACATTAATCCACCAATTAAAGAAAGTTTTCTTTTATCCAACTGACCTAAATTTGGATCTTCACCAATATGCTTCAATTGTTGCATTTGATAAGCAGTTAAGCCTGTAAAAACAAAAACCCCAAGGATGGAAATAATGTAACTAACCATTTCGCTTCCCATAAAGAAGTTAATAAGTCCAGCAACAAACATCCCAATGAAGACCATGTATAAAAGACTTCCGAACTTTGTCAAGTCTGTTTTAGTTGTATAACCTAAAATGGCCATTGCTCCGAAAGAAACTGCTGTTACTAAGAAAGTTGATGCAATTGAACCTAAACTATAAATTACAAAAATAGAACTTAAACTTAAGCCCATTAATCCGGAATAAAGTGCAAATAAAATTAGCAACAAACTCATTGAGAGTCTATTGTAAGCCATTTGTATCAATAAACCTAATCCAACCGGGGCAAAAGCTACTACATAAAATAAAGGAGATATTCCCGTTTCTGTAAAGAATAGTTCAGCAAATAATTTAGGAACAGTTGTGTCTCCTAATTGAATTTGCTCACCAGCTCCAATGTAAAATGCTATAGATCCTGAAATACCTAGGGCGATAAACATATAAGTGTACACATTAACGAAAAATTCGCTAGTCATTGTTTTTGCGTTTTCGTCGTATTTTTTTTGTTGAAAGATATTATCTAACATGTTGTTTTTAATTTAAAATTTAGGCTAATTTACTACAATATTTGACAAAAGTTTCAAAAAAAGCATTAAAAAATGTTAACTAATGCAATTTTGCTTGAATCAAGTTAATGAATTCTTTTCTAGTAGCGTCATTTGACAAGAAAAGTCCTGTAAAAGCGCTAGAAGTGGTAACCGAATTTTGTTTTTGTACACCGCGCATTTGCATACACATATGACAACATTCTATTACTACAGCGACCCCTTTAGGTTTTAAAGTTTCTTGTATACAATCTCTAATTTCAATTGTTAAACGTTCTTGAACTTGCAATCTTCTTGCAAATGCATCAACAACTCTTGGTATTTTACTCAATCCAACGATTGTTCCATTCGGAATGTAAGCGATGTGTGCTTTACCGAAAAATGGAAGCATGTGATGTTCGCACAAAGAATAAACTTCAATATCTTTAACGATAACCATTTCAGAATATTCTTCGTGAAATAGGGCAGATTCTAAAATTTTCTTAGGATCTAAATCGTAACCATGAGTCAAAAATTGTAGTGCTTTGGCAACACGCTCAGGTGTTTTTTGTAAACCTTCTCTTTCAGGATTTTCACCTAAATTTTTAATAATTCCAGAGTAAACTGATGCTATTTTTTCTGTCGTTTCTTCGTTATAGTTGTGACTCATTTTATTTCTTTAGTATGGTAAGTTAACAGAAAAGTATCAAAAAGGTTCTTTACCACCAAAATACTCAACAAAATTATTTTCAGTTTCAACCAATTTGATTTTACATAATTCGCCACCAGCAACTTTGATTTTATCTTCTAATTGCTCCCAGATTTTGATAGCAACGTTTTCAGTTGAAGCCATTAAACCTTTTAAAAATGGTACATCTAAATTCAAATTACGATGATCTAAATGATCAATAACTTCTTTTTGAATGATAACACTTAATGTTTTTAAGTCGATAATGAAACCTGTAATTTCACTTGGTTTCCCCTTAACTGTAACAAATAGTTCAAAGTTATGTCCATGCCAATTCTTATTGCTACATCTACCAAAAACTTCTTCGTTTTTAGCTTCTGACCATTCTTCTCTCCATAATTTGTGAGCAGCGTTAAATCGTTCTCTTCTTGTAATGTAAACTGTTTGCAATGCTTGTAATTTTTGTACAAAGATAGTAATAAATCCTATTAAATTGGTATTTAGAAAGGGTATAAATTAGCTAGACTTTGCTTTTTGAAATAATTTTTTTCTTACATTTAAGCATGCCATTCAACCGTTTAAATCACTCGATACTTGGAGAAATACGTCCAAGATTTGTTCTGCAGATAGATTGCGAACCAGAAATTGCTATTGAACATGTGAAAGAATCCTTGAAAAAAGATCCAACAGTAACTACACTAAAAGCAAACTACACAAAGAATTACGTATTTTTGAATATTCCTTATAACATTCAACATTATTGGTCACCTGAAATGACTGTAAGAATTGAAAAAGGAGAGTTTTCAGGAATTACAACCGTAAATTGTTTAATTGGGCCTAGACAATCCGTATGGGCAATGTTTGCACTTATATACGCTTTTATTTCTATTGGAACTCTATTTGGTGGAATGTTTGGTTTCGTTAAATATCAAACTTCTGGAACAACAGCCTTTCTTTGGTTTTTTCCAATAGGTTTGTTTTTGATTTCAACCGTGTTTTTTGCAGCTAAAGTTGGACAAAGGAAGGGTAGGGACCAAATGTTGCATTTGGTTAGTTTTTTGTATCACAGTTTGAATGAGCTTACTGAAGTAAAAAGAGTTGAGAAAAAATGATTTTAGCAATTATTTCTTTTTTTTCTGACCTCGAGTTATTGGCCTTCCGTATTTGTCCATTTTGATTTTTTTCCAATCTTTTCGAACATTTACTTTCTTATTTTTTTCCTTTTTCTCATGAAAAGATGCACCAACATTTTCTCTTTTAGGGAGCTTTAAAGCAATGATTTTCATGTCATCACGCGGTAATTCCTCAGCAATCAAAGTTGTTGAAACAGGAAAGTTCTCATCGAGTTTTACAGTTGGAACCTCCATCTTAATATAACTTAAAATGTCTGCCCAATGTTTTTCTTCAAATGGTGATAGGTATGAAATTGCATTTCCTTCGGCCTCTGCACGACCAGTTCTACCAGTTCTATGAATGTAATTTTCAGGTTCTTCCGGGATATCAAGATTAATGACGTGGCTTACTTCTGAAATATCAATACCTCTGGAAATCAAATCAGTTGCAATTAAAAATTTGATGTTTCCATTTTTAAAATCAGTTACCGTGTTAAACCGCAAATTTTGAGACTTATTTGAATGAATTACACCAACTGATAAATTTGGATTTTCACTCAATTTTTCAAAAACTAAATCAGCCTTCTTTTTAGAATCAACGAATATTAACACTTTGGAATATTCAATGTTGTTTTCCAATTGCTCTCTTAAATAAGCTATTTTAGTATGGAAATTTGGAATTTCTATGGCACTTTGAGCAATTTTTTCGATTGGTGTTCCTGCAGGCGCGGCTTCAACTTTGATAGGGTCAACAAAAAAGTCTAAAATGAAATATTCAATGTCGTCAGATAATGTTGCTGAAAACATTAAACTTTGCTTTTTTGAAGGTAATATTTCTAGTAATTGCGTTAATTGGGGACGAAAACCTAAATCTAACATTTCATCAACTTCATCGATCACTAATTTCTTGACATCTTTTAAAGAAAGATATCCATTTAGAGCTAAATCTAGTAAGCGACCTGGAGTTGAAACGATTACGTCAATTCCCATCGCAATTGTGTCTGCTTGGGTGCGAATATTTGCTCCACCATAGGTTCCAATTACTTCCACATTCATGTATGCAGTTAGTTTTTCAATCTCAGTTACAATTTGAGCAACCAATTCTCTTGTTGGAACAACAATTACGATTTGTGGATTTCTCTTTTTAGAAAAAGCCCATTGTCTTAATGTTGGTAATAAATATGCTAATGTTTTACCTGTTCCCGTTTGGGCTATTCCAATAACATCTTTTCCAGACATAATTGGTGAAAACGATTTCTCTTGTATACTTGTTGGATATATTAAATTATTGTCGTCAAGAGCATTCCACAATTGTTTGCTTAAATTTAAGTCTTTGAAAGTTATCATTTTAAAAATTGGAATTTATGCAAAATTACACAATTGAAAGCAAAATAAGGAGTAAAATCTTAAATTATATTAAAACTATGAAATAGAAGTACGATTATATAAACCAACACTAAAAGTTGGATGTTGATTTTATTTGATGTTATTAGCTCTAAAATCATGCTGCTTTGAGTAACACATGTCACACAAAAATATTTCAGTTGTACTTACCTTTGTGAAATAAAATTAAAAGTTATGACAATAATCGACGTTAGAAGTCCAGGAGAATTTATGGGTGGACATGTTGCAGGTTCAAAAAACATCCCTCTTCAAGATGTTCCTAATAGAATTGAAGAATTCAAAGCCATGAAGCAACCGTTAATTTTATGCTGTGCTAGTGGAAATAGAAGTGGTCAAGCAACCCAATTTTTAACAGCTCATGGAGTTGAATGTGAAAACGGAGGTTCTTGGTTGAGTGTTAATGCGCAAATACAATAATTATGGGAATTTTTAGTAGTTTATTTGGTCCAAAAGTTGATTTTGATCAATTGGTCAAAGAAGGAGCAATTATTTTGGATGTGCGTTCAAAAGGCGAATATCAAGGTGGTCATGTAAAAGGTTCAATGAATATCCCTTTAGATCAGTTGAGAAATAGTTTATCCAAATTAGATAAGAAAAAAGCAATTATAACATGCTGTGCTTCAGGAATGCGAAGTGGTTCAGCTAAATCAATTCTAAAATCATCTGGTTTTGAAAAAGTTCACAATGGTGGCAGTTGGTCAAATTTAAGAAGGTTTTCCAAGTGAAAATAATAACAGAATTTTGAAAGGAAGTTTAGGCTTCCTTTTTTTTGTGCTTTCGATTTAAAATTGCTGTACTTTTGTGCTCGAATTAAAACACATGAGTGCAATAATATCGTCTGAAAAATTGAATGTAAGTTTCGTACTTAAACTTGCCAAAGCAATGCATGAAGCAGGACTACCAACTCATCGTTTGGAAGAAGGTTTGACTGATTTATGCACCAAAATAGGTCTTGAAGCAGAGTTTTTCTGTACTCCAGGTTCTATTTTTGCGAGTATCAAAGAAAATGGTAATTTTAATGCACATTTGATCAAAGTTCATTTTAGTGATTTAAATTTAGAGAAAATAGATGCCTTAGAAAAATTGAGCTTTAATTTCACCAAAAAAGAAATTTCTACTGAAAATGCCCTTAAGGAACTTGACTTAATTCAAAAAGGAAAAGCATTATATTCCAATTTTGTAATGACTTTGTTTTTCGCAATTTCAACGGGAAGTGCAGCATGTGTTTTTGGCGGGAAATTTCCTGAAATAATTTGTTCTTTTTTGATAGGATTAGGCATTGGTGCCATGTTTAGTTCTCTGTCGATTTTCCCTCGCTTAGGAAAGGTAATTGTTTTAATTTCAGCGGTGTGGGCAGTTTTAGTTTCAAGTTTTTTTCAAACTTATTTTATTGGATTTAAACAAGATATAGCAACAATTTGTGGTTTAATAATTTTAATTCCAGGTTTTTCTTTTACGATTTCGATTACAGAAATGGTTAACAATCATTTAATTGCAGGGATTAGTCGCTTTACAAGTGCCTTCATTAATTTCATGATGATTGCAATTGGAGTAGGAGTGGGAAGTAAAATAATGGACCAAATACAAGTGGCTTCTAATCCTTTTGCAGAATTAAGTTTTCCATTTTACGTGAAATGGATCGCTTTAATTTTTGTTCCGCTTGGTTTTGTCGTACTGTTTAAAGCGAAAATGAAAGATTTTGTATGGATAGCCTTAGCGTGTTGGACGTCTTATTTCATGTATAGTTATACTTCAAAGCTAACTCATCCAGTGATTGCAGTTTTTATTTCCTCATTTACATTAGGAATTGTAAGTAATTTATTCGCGATATTGAGAAAACGAAATGTTTCGTTAATGCTTGTTCCTGGAATGATTTTATTAGTTCCAGGTTCACTTGGTTTTTTTAGTATTTCTCAATTGTTGCACAGTAATACTCTAGCTGGTATAAATACTGCATTAGAGATGCTAGCGACTTCTTTAGCGTTGGTGTTTGGACTGATTTTCGCGAATATCTTCGTAAGCGTTGAAAAAATCAAAACTTAATTTGTCCAAATTTTATCAGTAGAGACATTATGACACGAATTACATTGTCCTGATGTTATTGCGCTTGACATGTATTTTGTTCCATTATTTCCAGTAACGGCCGGGTAGAGTCCAGATCCAAAATCGATTTTATCAGTAGTATAAAAATTTCCTAAACCATCTACCTCAAAAGTGTATTTTAGAGAACCACCACCATTTGGAGAAGTATATAGTTTCACCGTAGAATTAGGATATGAAACATTTAAATTTGCATCATAAACTGACCCAGCAACATTAAACCAACCTTCGCCTTCGCCACCGCTTTTATGACAATTCATACAATTGTTTCCATTATTGTGACTATCATCTGAATTGTGAGTACTGATTTTAGTTTCGTTACCCTCCTTTTCACATGAAAAAGTTAGAATTCCTAAAATGATTAAAACGGAGACTTTGCGAATCGTATTCATGGCCTTATTAAATTATTAATGTAAAGTTACAAATATTTAACTGAATTTACATTTAATTTATTGTGTTTGCATAGTAGTTTGTACTCATTCTAAATTAAGCATTCAGTTCAATCAGGGTGATTTCTGGTTTAATACCAATTCGTCCCATATAACCCAAACATCCCAAACCTCTGTTTACATACAATAATTGTTCATTGTTTTTGTATAAACCAGACCACTGCGGATAAATATATTGTGAAGGGCTCCATTTAAATCCTGGAATCTCCACTCCAAATTGAAATCCGTGGGTATGTCCAGAAAGTGTTAAATCTATGTCTTTGTAGAATTCTTTCACTTCAGTTGACCAATGACTTGGATCATGAGAAAGTAAAATTTTATATGGATGATTTTCTGAACCTTGATATGCTTTGTTCAAGTCACCATATTTTTTGAAATTGAGATTTGCTCCCCAGTTTTCAATTCCTATTAAGGCAATTGACTCCCCATTTTTCTCAAGTGAGACATGTTCATTCATTAATAATTTCCAATTCAAGTTCTGGTGAATTTGAAACATTTCCTGCATATTTTTTTCTTTGGCATGTTCTGATTCCCAGGAATTATAATCGCCATAATCGTGATTTCCTAAAACACTATAAACTCCCATTGGAGCTTCAATTTGTTTTAAAATTTTGAGATAAGGAAAAGCCTCATTACTTTGATTATTGACTAAATCACCCGTGAAAACTACAACATCAGGTTTTAATCCTTTAACGAGATCCACAGCTTTTTGAAGTTGTTTTTCACCTTGTAAACTACCTGTATGAATATCTGATAATTGCACAATTCTCAATCCATTGAATGAGGAAGGTATTTTGGCAGAATTAACTTTTACTTCATGGATTTTAAAATCATATGCTGTTTTAAAAATTCCCCATAGCATTGAGCTAAAAGGAATTGCCGCCGCACCTATAGCAATTTTTGATGCAAATTTTCGTCGACCTAAGCTGTTTTCAGCTGATAATTTTTCAGTAAGAAAAAAGGTTTGGATGAATTGAACTAAGCTAGAAATGAAAAAAACTAGTCCAATAAAAAGTTTTAGTATTAAAATAAACATAAAAATGTTGACAAGAACATTTTTAGCGAAATTACTTTCTAAGGATCGTGTTGTAAAAACCATTAAATAAAGCGTTGCTGTCGATGTCCACCATATCCAATTAAATAATTTTAAATTAGACTTTTGTTCGACATAAAAGTTTCGTACAGCTAGATAAGATACGATTTCAGCAAAAATAAGTATCGAAAAAAGGACAATCGGGAAGGCTAAATTTCTTTTCATAATAAGTCAACAAAATTAATGAAAGCTTGTTCACGTAGCAACTTTGAAAAATGTAAAAAGTGTTAATTAACTTATTTCAAATAAAAAATAACAAAAAATTAAGAGGAATTATTTTTTTTAAGTTTAATTTCACGACTCAAAATTTTTTAAAATGAAAAAAGTAAGTATAATATTAGGTGGATTATTTCTGCTCGCAACAGCTTTTACGCTGTCAAATGTTTGGAAAGTCATAAGTCCGGAAAAAGTAACAGTTAATTTTAAGTTAGTTAACAACGGAACACAAGGGACTTTTACAGGAATTGATGCTTCCTTTGATTTTGATGAGACAGATATTTCGAAATCTCATTTGAAAGCAACAGTAAATGTAAATTCCATTTCGACTCAAGACAGTGCAAGAGATGCACATTTGTTAAATGAAGATTTTTTTGATGCAACAAAATATCCAACAATTACCTTTGTTTCGACTGGTATTGACAAAACTAAAGAGGGATTTTTAGCAAAAGGAAACTTAACAATGAAAGATCAAACGCATCCAATCGAAGTTCCTTTCACATTTATGCGTGACAAAGCAGGTAATGGATCGTTTAAAGGTACGATGTTAGTCTCTCCAAGTAAATTTGGAGTTACAAAAGGAGAAAAAAGAAAAGACGAAATGGTCTCAGTATCAGTAGAGATACCTTTTAAACTGTAATTTTTTTTTATTTTTTTTCATTTTTTGCTTGACAGAATGAAAAAAGTACTTATATTTGCACCCACAATTAAGGCTGGTGCCTTAGCTCAGTTGGTAGAGCAAAGGACTGAAAATCCTTGTGTCCCTGGTTCGATTCCTGGAGGCACCACAAAAAAACCCTTGACATTCAAATGATAGTCGAGGGTTTTTTGTTTACATAATATTTGGTTAAAATTTAGATAAATTTAGTTATGAAAATATATAATAACATTTTAGAAACAATTGGAAATACACCAATAGTTCGTTTAAACAAGCTTACAAAAGACGTTAAGGCAACGGTTTTGGCAAAAGTTGAAACAACAAATCCAGGAAATTCAGTTAAGGACAGAATGGCTGTCAAAATGATTGAAGATGCTGAAAAAGCTGGTTTAATTAAGCCAGGTGCAACAATAATTGAAGGAACTTCCGGAAATACAGGTATGGGTTTGGCTTTGGCTTGTATTATTAAAGGGTATAAATTAGTTTGTGTCTTAAATGACAAGCAATCGAAAGAAAAAATGGACATTTTGAGAGCTGTTGGTGCTGAAGTTGTGGTTTGTCCTACGGC
>JBKCGI010000098.1:0-9283 GCA_046303515.1 Flavobacteriia bacterium
ATGCCTTAATTGAAGATCCTGTAATTTTTAAAAATTTAGGCTTAGTTGTAATTGACGAACAACATCGTTTTGGAGTAGCCCAACGATCTAAGTTATGGAAGAAAAACACTTTAGCTCCTCACATTTTAGTCATGACAGCAACTCCAATTCCACGGACATTAGCAATGACTTTGTATGGAGATTTGGATGTTTCAGTTATTGACGAATTACCTCCTGGCAGGAAGCCAATTACAACGCAACATCGTTTTGAAGCTTCTCGACTAGCAGTTTTTGAATTCATGCGCAATGAAATTGCCTTAGGAAGACAGATATATGTTGTTTTCCCACTAATTGCAGAATCTGAAACTTTAGATTATCACAATTTAATGGCTGGTTTTGAATCAATTTCAAGAGCTTTTCCTATGCCTCAATATCAAATTAGCATAGTTCATGGACAGCAAAAACCTGATGTGAAAGACTTTGAAATGCAGCGATTTGTAAAAGGACAAACGCAAATCATGGTGGCAACAACGGTTATTGAAGTAGGAGTAAACGTTCCAAATGCTTCCGTGATGATTATTGAAAGTGCCGAACGTTTTGGCTTGTCTCAATTGCACCAATTAAGAGGAAGAGTAGGGCGAGGAGCAGAAAAATCATATTGTATCTTGATGACGGGACAGAAATTATCCAAGGAAAGTAAAAAGCGTTTGGAAACAATGGTTCGCACACAAGATGGTTTTGAAATTTCAGAAGTAGATTTGGAATTGCGCGGTCCAGGCGATTTAATGGGAACACAACAAAGTGGAATTTTAGATTTAAAGATTGCGGATTTAACTAAAGATGGACAAATTGTTGTTTTGGCGCGAGATAAAGCCAGAGAAATTCTTCAAAATGATTCCAACTTAGCTTTGCCTGAACACAAACACTTAAGAGATCGAGCAATTAAAATCCTAAATGAAAAACCAAATTGGGGAAGAATTTCATAAAATAGCTTATTTTTACATCTAAATTATTCACATGAAGATACTGATTCTTTTTTCAATAGTTGTTTTGCAAAATTTCGCTTTTGGACAAAATGAATCTAAAACGATTGTTTCACCCACTAAAAACATTCCCTTGAACACTAAAAATAGTGTTATTTATTGCGCAAGTACTGAAATTATGTGGAATGAATTGCTTTTATTTCTTAAAGCTCCAGTTAAAACCAAACAATTAAATCCAAACATAGAATTATTAAATTCTGCGGTAATAGATTACAAAGTTCCTTTGGAAAATCAATTTTACGTTGCAAAATCAGGACTAGTTAAAAAGGGTATAATTGAAGATATTAATCGAGAATTAAAGGATAAATTTGATACTATTTGGGATAAAAGACAAAATTTCACGAGTAAAGATTTTGTTGCCTATAGTTTTTTAAAAAAAGAAGTAACTTTTAAAAAACCTCTTGAGGATGAATTTCCAAGAATTGCTTTTAATAACAAGGAATATGTAGATTATTTTGGTTTGGAACGAACTAATTCTAAAAACGTTCTAATCCACGATTATAAAAATAAAAATGATTTTATTGTCGAATTAAAATGTGAAGATACACTAGATCAAATCTTTTTTGTAAAGACAAGTGATGTGAAAAATCTAGATCATTTATACAAAACCTCAATTGAAAGAATTAATTTAAATAAGTTTACTCAAATATCAGAAAATGAAAAACTTAAAATTCCTTTTTTAAAATTTGATACGATAAAAAAATATTCAGATATTGAAAATTGTCAAATTCTAAATAAGAAACTAAAGAAAGCTAATATCGAATCTTTTGAACAGCAAATTGATTTTGAACTAAACCAACAAGGAGTTAAATTGTATTCCAAATCGGAATTGATTATGACTTTTTTAGACGTAGAAATCAAACGAGAATACATTTTTGATCAACCCTTTTTAATCATCATGAAGCGCAAAAATCAAGAAAATCCATACTTTTTGTATTGGGTGACAAATACTGATTTCATGCGGAAATATGAACTTTCTACCAGACAAATTAAATTGAATGAAGGTTTGTTGGTCGGAAAGTGGAGGTATTTGGGTAAACGAGTTGATGGCGAAACGCGCGAAAAAACGAGAGACATCGACATTGAATTTTTCGACAATGGAACTTTTAAATCCGTTCAAAACAACAATATTCAAACAGGAAACTGGAAATTTAGTAAAGAGAAAATGGAAATCAAAATCCATTTCAATGATCCTGAATCGCTTCCTGAAAATGACATCATCTGGAAATTAACGCAACTTTCTGATAATGTATTTGAAATTGAAGGAAAGGTAAAAATGTATTTCGCTAAACAAAATTAAAGAATCATCAAACAACTAATTGTCATACAAGGTCCAACAGCGAGCGGTAAAACGGCTTTAGCAATTGCTTTGGCTAAACATTTTTCTACAGTTATTTTGTCGGCAGATTCGCGTCAATTCTACAAAGAAATGTCAATCGGAACAGCAAAACCTAGTTTAGAAGAACAAGATGGGATTAAACATTATTTCATTGATAGTCATTCAGTTGAAAATCCCGTTTCTGCAGCAGATTTCGAAAAAGAGGCTCTACAGGTTTTAGAACTTGAATTTCAATTTCACGATAAAATTATTTTGGTAGGTGGCTCAGGAATGTTTATTTCGGCTTTAATAAATGGATTAGATGAAATTCCAAATGACATCGAATTACGAGATAAATTAAGTCAAGAAGTTAGTGAAAAAGGCTTGGAAGTTTTGCTCGAAGAATTAAAGGAAAAAGATTTGAAATATTACAATCAAGTAGATCGCAGTAATGCTGTTAGAATTATTCGTGCGATTGAAGCCATTCGACTGTCAGGTCAAAAATATTCTGTTTTGCGCCAAAAATCAGTTAAAGAAAGAAATTTTGAAAGCATTCGTTTTGTGATTGATTTACCACGAGAAGTATTATACGATCGCATCAATAGGAGGGTAGAACTCATGTTTGCCGCTGGTTTATTAGATGAAGTTGAATCTTTGATTCATTTTAAAAATCTACAAACCTTAAACACTGTGGGCTACAAGGAATTGTTTTCCTTTTTTAATAACGAAATCTCTCTTGTAGAAGCAAACGAGGCCATCAAACAAAATTCTCGCCGTTACGCCAAACGTCAATTGACTTGGTTTCGAAGAGATGAAGAAGCTATTTGGTTGAAAACGCAAACGACTAAAGAACAAGTTGAGGAGGTTTTGAAAAACATATAAGTACATAGTTTTTAAACCATAAAAGTTTGTTTAAGTTTGTTTAAGTTTCTTTAATAATTGTCTATGTTTTATTATTTTCGTTTATTTTAAATGAAAACCTTAAATGAACTTTCTTCCAATAAAATGCGTGAAATATCCTTATATGCCTTATATGGTTTAAAAAATCATGAAACTTTACATCAGGAGAGTCTTAATGTCAAAAAATAATTAGCGTTTTTTGCGCCAACTTGGCAGAACTTTGCGATACAAAAATCAATAATCTATATCCAAGTTAAAAGTCTTCAAAAAGGAATGCAAATTCGAGTTTTTCTTAGCTAAAGCTTCAAATCGGTCTTTTCCATTAAGTTGACGAATGTCTTTTTCTTCTTGCTCTTTAATTACGTCAAAAAACAATTGAACTGACCAGTTATTTAATTTAGTCCTTACAAATTCCTGAAATACGCTTAATTCATCTTGAATTGTTTGCGTTTGCACTAAATTATCAACCTCTTGGTGAATTTCGTTTTCGTTAAATATCTTCGGATCTCTTTTAGTTAAGGCATAATAAACAGAATCTTTTCCTTCATCTTTCATTTTGAAGGCAAATTGTTTCCAAACCATTTTTACTTGATCGATATTAAACGGCGTATTAGGCCTGTTACTGTAATCTTGGGTGCTATTTTGAGATACTTCATCAGATTTATTCAAAAGTTGCTTGATGGATAAATGCTGCGTTTGCAAATTTCCAACAGGTTGTTTTAAAATCTGAGGTTCAACTTTTATAGGGGCTGCTATTCTCTCAATTGGAACAGAAGGTTTATTCTTAGGCGAAGAGGGAGCTGTTCTTATCGATTGATTCGGAAAAGGAATCAGATCAACGCGATCAGTTAAGATTTTTTTTTTTCGAGCTCACTTTTCAGAGAACACATTTGCATTAAAGCTAATTCAACCAATAATCGCTGATTTTTAGATGCTTTGTATTCCACATCGGCTTTACTTAATAGATTTAGAGCTCGGAGAATAAACTGAGAATCAATCATTTTAGAAGCTTCCACAAATCTATTCTCAATCGTTTCACCGACTTCCAGCAATTTTGCAGTTCTAGGATCTTTGCAAACCAACAAATTTCTCATGTGATCAGCCAATCCATTAATGAAATGATGACCATCAAAACCTTTTTCGATAACATCATTGAATAAAAGCAAAGAACTTGGAATATCTTCTTTTAAGGCAAATTCGATTACTTTGAAATAATAATCGTAATCCAATACATTCAAATTCTCTCGAACAGCTTGATAAGTTAAAGTCGTTCCAGTAAAAGTTACAATTTGATCAAAAATAGACAATGCATCACGTAAGGCACCTTCAGCTTTTTGAGCAATAAGATTTAAACCTTCCGCTTCAGCAGAAATTCCTTCTTGGGTTGCAATAAACATCAAGTGTTCAGCAATATCTTTTACCCGAATTCTTGAAAAGTCAAAAATCTGACAACGAGAAAGAATTGTGGGGATAATTTTGTGTTTTTCGGTTGTAGCTAAAATAAAAATAGCATGTTTTGGTGGTTCTTCTAAAGTTTTCAAGAAAGCATTAAAAGCGGCTTGAGACAACATATGAACCTCGTCAATGATGTAAACTTTTTTAGTTCCAATTTGCGGTGCAATTCTAACTTGATCTATTAAATTACGAATATCATCCACCGAGTTGTTTGACGCAGCATCTAATTCGTAGATGTTTAACGAAGCACCTTCGTTGAATGATTTACAAGAATCACATTGGTCACAGGCTTCAACTTCAGGTGTAGGATTAAAACAATTGATTGTTTTTGCCAAGATACGAGCAGTAGTTGTTTTACCAACCCCACGTGAACCACAAAATAAAAATGCTTGCGCTAAATGATCATTTTTGATGGCGTTTTTGAGTGTTGTTGTAATAGATTTTTGACCCACAACCGTATCGAAGGTTTGTGGACGGTATTTTCTAGCAGAAACAATTTAATCACTCATAACTCTTACAAAATTACAACATTATTTTTGCTTTTAAAATCTTTGTTGAAAACTTTGAATAAAAAAAGGAGGAATAAAAAATATGAGTCCTTTTATCAATAAACGATTTACTTAAAACGACAAAACACCGTATTTTTCTTTTTTTCCATAAAGTAAGACCATTAACATTTCCTTTTTATTATAGTCTACACAGAATTTTTTTGGAACGGCAAACGCTTTGGTCTCTTTTCTGTCAAAATAAGTTGAACGCTCAATATCTCCAGATGCTAAATCTACTTCAACTTTCGCAACACAATTTGTTTTTTTACGATAACTAGTAGGGTAGAAGCGGTTATTGTCGTCGATAAAGTTGCCTGATTCAGAATAATTTTTCAAGTTATCGTTGAATAAAATAACCAATTTATCATCAGTATGGAAACTAGCTACGGAACTATAAAAACCTCCATCATTTGTAGAAACTTGATATTTTTTAATCTTTTTGACCCATTCAAAACCTCCAGAATTATTGATTTTATAAACAATTACATCATTATAATAATAGTAATATGTTGTTCTACTGTTACCTCTCGAATCCGTTGTAGTTACTGCACGAATAAAGAATTGCTCTAACATTCCAACCATTGAACCATCTTTTAAAGTTTGAATGTTACGAATATCATACTCGTATAATTCTGGCTCACCTTTACCTTTTGCAGCTTTCTTTTTCGCTCGATCTGACCAATCTGAAGTGATAAAATCTGTCGAAAATTGCTCCCAACCTTCATTCATCATTATCTTTTTATTGAAATCTAATTGAAAATAGAAAATCCCTTTTACGCCATTGTAACCTTTATCACTATATAAACCTGTAAAAGTTAATTTACGGTTTTGATCTGATGAAAAAGTTAAGTCAGAAATAAATTTTCCACCTTTCAAATCTAAATCAAATTCTTCAACTCCTTCTGGTGTAACGTGCATCACTACTATTTTATCTAAATTTAATCTTGATTTAAATATTTTTTTGGAATCGTTTGCTTTGTATACTTTTGCTGCTAAAAAATAATCACCTGTGTTAGATAAATAATTATTAGTAATATCGACCTTGTTAGCCTCATAAGGTAATTCATATTCACCTTCTGATACCACTTCAAAATCACTGGAATAAACTACATATCCAAATTTATCTTTCTCCTCTTTGTTTCCAGGGATTTCATAATCTACGACAAAAAAATCTTTATTTTCCGATTGATGAACCCAGAAAGCTCCTTTTCTTTTCCAGCCTTTTGGCATTTTGTATGAAGCAATTTCAACTGGTAATCCTGCTGGATCACAAGTATTCGCATATTTTTGAAAATACAAGGTGTTTTCTCCGTCCTTTTTGTCAGAAATAAAAATTATTGGATTTTCTTTAATTACACAAATACTTTCAACTTGTCCATATCCTTTTTCTAATTTAGCTGTAATTTTACCTTTAGAGGTCACCGCAAAGTTCGAGTGTTTTGTTAAAAAGGTTGAACCTAAAAAAGCACCACCTTGAAATCGTGTCGTATAAAAATCTGAATATGAGATTGGCAAAACCTGCGCTACACGACCTTTAACGGGCATCAATTCACTCCATTTAACATCAAATTGTCCAAAGTGGGTGAAAACTAATGAACAAATAATTATAGTAAATATTTTTTTCATGATAAATAAATTTATTTACAGTTATACCATTATTTTAGAAAAGTAAGAAACAGTCATGTTTGAAAAATAAAAATGACTAAAATTTTCAAACTGGCATATTCCAAATGACCATTAAAAAACAATTTAGTGACAAATGAAAAAAGCATTTAACATTGTTTAATTAATCAATTTTAAAGTTTTCCAAAATTATCTTTTGAATTGTAATTGCAATTAAAAAAAATACCTTTTATTTTTGAATTATAAATTGATTTTTTTGGTTTTACTATCGCCCCAATTTCATTCTTTTCATATATTAGTTTACGATTTTGATTTCCCGTCAAAATATCAATTTCTACTTGTGCAAAACCGTAAGAATTTAGGCTAAAGTCTGCTGCTGCTTGACATTGAAAGAAGGCTCCTTGCATGTCGTAATTACCCATGTTGTCGTTGAAAAGGTAAATTATTTTATCTTTATTGGTATACGTGATAAAAGAACTATATGGACCATCATCATTTTTAGTTTTTTGATATTTGTCTATTTTTGATTCCCATAGCAATTCATTTTTATCAGATAATCTGTAGCTTAAAATATCATTGTAAAAATAAGATATTGCACTAATTCCTCCATTCATATCCGCTTGATCAATGCGTCGGTAGATCTGTTCAAAAGAAAGAATCTTTGAACCATCGTCCAATAAATTTAGGTTTTTAATTTGATAAATAAATTGGATTTTTTGTTCACTGCTTAAAAGCCTGTTCCAAAGTGATTTTAATTTAGCAGAACTAAATTCGGTAAATTTTGAAGTTTGATTTTCGTTTTCAAAATCATAAGTAAAATTATAGAAACCATGTGAATTTCCATCTTTGAGATAACTATAAACTCCAGCAAATTCTAGACTTTTTTTACTTTCATTGATGACAAAAGAAGTGATGTACGCAGCACTATCTAACTTAAAATCAAAGGTACTTATTTCATTCTGCTTGAATTCGTTCAAAACTATTTTTTCCACCAATTGTTCTTCAGTACTAAATTTTAAACCCTTGGAAAATTTAAAGTATTTAGAGACTACAAATAATTTGCCTTCATTTGTGATATAGCTTTGAAAAGCTTTTATTTTATCTGATGGAAAAGTTAAAAAGCTCTCTCCTTTGGAAATTAATTGTAGTTTTTTATCATAAACAGAATGTATGATTTTGTCATTTTCCTTTTTAGTTCCTGGTAATTCCGCGATAACGGAGAAAAATTCCTCATTTGCTGAAACTACAATTGAAAAGTCTCCCTTTCGGGTTAATTTGTTAGGAATGGTGTATTTTGAAAATTCAATTAGCTCTCCACTTACTTTACATGATTTATCATATTTTTGAAGGTAAAGAATCTTTTCATCACCTTGAATAATAGATAGGAAGACATGAATTTGTTCATTTAATAATTTAACGCCTTCTAACTTCGTTTGTTTCTCTTTGATTTTCAATTGAATTTCTCCTGAAGCTGTATTTTTGAGATTTTCATAAAAATTGAGACTTACAATTGAATCAATATTCAATGGTGGAAGTGGGCGAGAACTGGTTGTAAAAAAGGACGTTTCCGAAACAGCAAAAATATGGTTTAGGGAAGATTTTTGATCCTCAAATTCACCCCAAGTGATTTTATCTTGAGAAAAAGAAAAAATAGTGAGCAGTAGGAAAAAAATTGATTTTATAAATTTCATAAGCTAAAGTTAAGAAACTAAATCAATTCCAGTATAATTTGAAGGAGAAATTTGTTTCAATTCAGCTTTTAAAGAATCATTTATTAGTAAAGTATCGATAAATTCATGCACAGAACTTTGAGTAACTTTCTCGTTCTTACGCGTTAAATCTTTCAATGCTTCATACGGCTTCGGAAAACCTTCTCTTCTCAATATTGTTTGAATTGCCTCTGCTACAACAGCCCAGTTATTCTCTAAATCTTTGGCAATAGCATCTTCATTTAAAACTAATTTATCTAAACCTTTTAAAGTTGATTTTATGGCAATTAAGGTATGTGAAAGTGGTACACCAATTGTTCTTAAAACTGTTGAGTCTGTTAAATCTCTTTGTAAACGAGAAACTGGTAATTTTGCAGCTAAATGTTCGTACAAAGCGTTAGCAATTCCAATATTTCCTTCTGAATTTTCAAAATCAATCGGGTTCACTTTGTGAGGCATCGCGGAAGAACCAATTTCGCCTGCTTTCAATTTTTGCTTGAAATAATCCATCGATATGTATGTCCACATGTCTCTATTCAAATCTAAAATTATCGTGTTAATTCGTTTTAAGGCATCAAATAGTGCTGCTAAATTATCGTAATGTTCAATTTGCGTTGTTGTTTGACTTCTATTTAAACCTAAAATATTATTTACAAAGTTATTCGCAAAATCCACCCAGTTTTCGTTTGGATACGCTACATGATGTGC
>JBKCGI010000099.1:0-3556 GCA_046303515.1 Flavobacteriia bacterium
TGCTTTGGAAAACCATAAACACGTTGAGTTAATAATCGGAAGTCTCAGTGATAGGGGTGTTGTAGAAAAAGCTGTGCAAGGTTGCAAATTTATTATACACTGTGCAGCAGAAACAAGTCAAAGTAAAATTCATTTTAGCGACTATTATAAAAACAATGTTGAAGTCACTGACATACTCTACAAAATTGCCATTGACAGTGGTGTAAATAGAATTATTCATGTAAGTACCAGCAATGTGTTCGGCTTTGGAAATTTAATGAAATTGGGTGATGAAACAACCCCAATAAGAAACCCGTTTACGAATTCTTTATACGTTCAAAGTAAAATAGCTTCACAAAATCTTGCCCTTACATTTTCTGATAAAATCGATATAATAATTGTAAATCCAACTTTTTTAATCGGACCATTCGATCAAAAACCAAGTTCCGGTAGAATTATTATTCATGGTTATGGCAAAAGAATAATTTTTTATCCTTCTGGTGGAAAAAATTTCGTTGATGCAAGAGATGCCGCAAAGGCAATTGAAGCTTTATTAATAAATGGTAAAAATAGAGAAGCTTATATTTTGGCTGGTGAAAACCTTACATACAAGCAATTCTTTAATAGGCTATCTAAGTGTACATCAAAGAGACCTCTATTGATAAAAGTTCCGAATGGTTTACTTCTTTTTGCTGGTCTAATTGGAAATCTATTAAGAAAATTAGGTATTGAAAATGAATATACACTGACCAACATGAAAATTCTTTGTGTCAAAAACTACTATTCAAACTCAAAGACTCAAAAGGAATTAAACCTCGTTTTTAATCCAATTGACAATGCAATTTCCGATTCATTAGACTGGTTCAAATCCAATGGAAGAATTAAATAATTAACTGCACCTAACAACAACTAATAACCATTGGGTAGACGAGGGTCAGCGCCGCGCGCTATTAACAAGGTCGCTTCGTGAATTTTTATTTGCGTCGGTTAATAAAAATATGTATCTTTAAATAACCTTTTGTCGGCTAAGAAAGTTGAGTGTTCCAAAAGCCAAACGGCCATTAGCTGCAAAACGTCAAACTGTCTAAACCACGAAGTAGCACCGAAGGTAAACCCTCCACTTTTTTCAACTCTTTATTTGTGAATAACTTACGTACATTTCATGTCTTAAACTCCTGATTTTTAGTATCTTTATTACATGAAATTTGTAAAAGGTAAAAACAGGGATCAAATCGAGTTTTTCAGTTTAAATGAACGTGTTGCTGAAAACAACGAGGTGCGATTGATTGATTTATTCGTAGATTCCTTAAATCTCGGTGATTTTGGATTTAAGAATAATTTCATTGATAACGGTCGACCCGCTTACCATCCTTCTGATTTATTGAAACTCTATTTGTATGGGTATTTGAACCGTATCCGCTCTTCCAGACAATTAGAGAAAGAATGCACTCGCAACTTGGAAGTCATGTGGTTGATGCGTGGATTGGTTCCCGATCATAACACCATTGCAAACTTTCGGAAAGACAACCCTCAAGCCATTAAAAAAGTATTTCGTTCATCTGTTCAGTTGGCTATGCATTTTGAGTTAATCGGTGGAAAATTACTTGCTGGAGACAGCACCAAACTCAGAGCTCAAAACTCAAAAAAGAACAACTTTAACGAAAAGAAAATCGAACGTCACATTGCCTACATTGATGCCAAACTAGAGGAATATGCAAGCATACTTGCTCGGGAAGATGGTGATAAAAACAATCAAGATAAATTACGCGATAAGATTGAAAAGCACCAACAACGAAAAGCCGAATACGAAGACATGCGGGAAGTTTTGAAAAAAACCGAATGTGTTCAAATCTCTACTTCTGATCCCGATAGCAGACAAATGATTACTCGAAATAACATCACCGAAGTAGCCTATAATGTGCAAGCTACGGTTGATGAAAAACACAACATTCCTGTTGATTTTAAAGTAACTAATCAGAATGACTCTAAAGCAATGGGAGGAATGATTCGTAGAGCAAAAACGATTCTAAAATCCAATGATTTTACACTCCTTTATGACAAAGGTTACCACACAGGAACGGAGTTTGATTATGCTCACAAACATGGAATTGAAGTCATTGTGGCGGCTCCAGATGTGGCTTCACATGCTCCTGATATTGCTTTTGATGTAGAACATTTCAACTACAACAAAGAACGAGATGAATACACTTGTCCTCAAGGTCAAATCCTTACATCTACTGGCAAATGGTACATCAAAAAACACGGAAAAACTACTAACAGAATCAAACATTACAAGACGAAAGAATGCAAAAAGTGTAGTGCTTTTGCAAGCTGTACCAAAAACAAAGATGGTCGATTGATTGAGCGTACTGAACACATGGATCTCATTGACGCCAACAAAAAAAGACTCCTCGAAAACATGGCAACCTATCGAAAGCGTCAAGCCATCGTAGAACATCCATTCGGTATCATCAAACGGCAATGGGATTTTTATTACATCATGACCAAAAAATCCATCAAACACGCCTCAGCTGACGTTGGTTTCATCTTTACAGCCTACAATTTACGTCGAATATTCAATATCCTTGATCAAAATCAGCTCAAAAAGCATCTCAAAGCGCTTTATCTTTATTTTTCCATTCTGATACGCAATTTCAAGCCCATTAGAGCAACTTCCGTTTTAAAACAGCAGTTCGTTTTTATTCAAATTTGAGCTCATAAAATGCTCTTGAATTTAAATTATTTAGCTATATTTGAATGTGCTTCGACCAAAAATAGACTTTTTAGACGAACTGCCGTTAGGTGCAATAACCTGAATACGATAAAATGACTGAGAACATAGAACGTGCAAAGAAAATATTTCTAGATTTTGGGACAAGTGGTTATCACATGATGCGAGAAGGTGTATTAGATGAATATAAATCTTATAATATCTCAAAAGAAAAGGAAAATGAATGGCGATTGGAATTAATCAATAAAAAACTATTGAATTTCAACATCAATGACCAGAGCCAACCTTTTTCTTTCAGATCTTTAATTCAAACACATGATGACATCAGTACCTTTGAGAAGTATTTAATTAAAGTTGGCAAAACCTCTACATCTTCTATAAACGGACACATTGCATTACTTTTTGGTCAAGATTTATTTTCGACACTTTATGAATTGACAAGATCCAATATTAAAGTATCTAGAGAGATAAGGCTCGAATGTATTGATACATGTGAAAAATTATTATTGATTGCAAAGAAAATTGGTTTACCAGACAATTACAAAATAAACACAATCGAAATTTTTGAAGAGAAGCTAACTCAAGAACAGTATTTTCAAAGACAAATAAATAAGTTTGAATATGAAATTGGACTAGCGAAATTATTAAAATAAAGTAGCACCTAACACACGTCTAGCGCAAAAGCCGAAATTTTAGTCCGTAAAAACGTATAATTTTAGAAACTAAGTTTTTATTTCGCAAAAAAGTTTAATTTTAAATCGGCTCCTGCGCTAGGCGTGGGAACGTCAAACTGTCTAAAAACCCTCCACTTTTTTCAACTCTTTATTTGTGAATAACTTACGTACA
>JBKCGI010000100.1:0-52418 GCA_046303515.1 Flavobacteriia bacterium
ATCTATTTTTACAATTTACCGATTGAGGAATGTTTGTTTTTTGTCATCGTACCTTTCGCTTGTTTGTTTATTCATCAAGTTTTAAAAGCCTATTTCCCAAATTATAAAGGTGTTAAATTAAGTCACTTTTTCGCTTTTTATTTTGTTTTATCTGGTTTTATTTTTGGAATTACAAATCTTGATAATTGGTACACCGCAAGCGCTTGTATCATCACATCTTTGTTAACTATTGGAGTTTACTTCGTCAAAAAGATGCCCTGGTACAGAAACTTTGTTTTCACCTATTTAGTCGCCCTGATTCCTTTTATAATCGTAAATGGAATTTTGACAGGAGCGATTACTGACAAACCGATTGTTTGGTATTCTGAAGAACATATCATGGGTTTTAGAATTTACACCATTCCATTCGAAGATTTGTACTACAATTACGATTTATTGCTACCTATCGTAGGAATTTTTGAATTCATAAAATCCAAATTATCAGCTAATTAATTTTATTTTGTTAAAATAATACTAATTTACCGTGTATTTATATACCGTGGTATTTAAAAATGTGTATATTTGTAAAAAAATAAAATTAACGGTATGAAAAAAATCATTTTATCAAGTTTAGCACTAGGAGTTTTAATGCTAACATCTTGTGGAGAAACAGAAGTAAAATACGCTTTAAACGGTGAAGAAACTTCAATGAATTGGACTGGGAAATATGTTGCTGATGGACATACTCACACAGGTACAATTGATATCACGGAAGGAAATGTAGTTTACAAAGGTGAAGAATTTGTTTCTGGAGAATTTACGATCGACATGAAAACAATCAAAGCAACTGATGTTGATGGAGAAATGAAAATGAAATTAGAAGGTCACTTAAATTCTGCTGATTATTTCAATACAGCTTCAAATACTAAAGCAACAGTTGTAATCAACGAAATAACTGATAAAGGAATCAAAGCTACAATCAAATTGTTAGGTAAAGAATTGAAAGCTGATATGCCAGTTAAAATTTCTAAAGACGAAAAAGGAATGACTGCTAGCGGGAAATTTGAAGTTGATTTCGCAGCTTTAAACTTAAATGGATTCAAACCAATGCCAGGAGATCCAGAAGTTGCTCACCCTGATACAAAAATTGCTTTTGACTTGAACTTAGTTTTGAAAAAGTAAGAATTAATATAAATAATTTTAGAAGGAAGACCAGTTGAAAGATTGGTCTTTTTTTGCTTAAATGAAAAAAAATATGTAGCTTTGCGTTAGAACTATGAATAAGATTATATCCAAAAATAAAGAGCAATTAGATAGTATTTTTAAGAATCATTCCTTGAAAAGAGTGTATTTATTTGGGTCTTCTTTAAATTCAAATTTTAATAAAAAAAGTGACATAGATCTATTACTAAATTTTGAAGATAATTTAGACGACCTAAAAAGAGGTGAATTGATTTGGAGTTTATACGACCAGCTTAAAACTTTATTTAACAGAGAAGTGGATTTAGTAAATGAAAAATACCTCAAAAACCCATACTTAATTAAAGAAATTAATTCTTCAAAAGAATTGATTTATGGTTGAAAAAATTAAAAAATATCTTTTTGATATTCAAGAATCTATAAACAACATTGAAAACTATGTTGGAATTCCGAAATTATTTAACAACTATGAAACAAATCCTATGTTACAAGATGCTGTTGAAAGAAATTTGGAGATTATAGGTGAAGCCATGAATAATATTTTGAAATTAAACCAGAAATCAACATAACTAATGCGCGAAGAATGGTGGATGCACGAAATAAAATTTCACATGGTTACGATGAAATTGATGCAGCTCAAATTTGGAATATAATTATAAATCACCTACCACTGCTTAAAATTGAGGTAAATCTCCTCCTCAAAGATTAAAATTTAGAATTCTATTTATTAAGCTAGTTTTAAAATATTTTCGCCAAAAATCAGTTTAAAACAGAATAAGATTGTATTTTAGTGTACGCAAATTTCGTTGAAGCATTTTTTGAGCATAGTATTTATTCTGTTTGCCTTGGGTTTCCAAGCGCAGGAATCCAATTTATGCACTAAAAAAGTCATTGGGAATACTCCTGTAAAACTTGATTCCCTAAGTATTTTCCCCTACTCGATTGAAATTTATTGCGGAAATACAAAATTAATGCCTTCTGAATTTGAATTCCTAACACAAAACAATCAAATTCAAATATTTAGTACTTGTTCCGATAGTTTTTTAGTTACTTACCGCATTCTTCCCATTGACCTAAAACGAATATACCAAAAACGAGATACCAGTTTAATTTACACCCAAAACAAAGGAGATCGTGACCGCTTCAAAATACAAGGAACAGATACCTATCAAGATATTTTTGGAAGTTCAGGAATCAAAAAAAATGGAAGTATCTCTCGTGGAGTTTCATTTGGAAACAACCAAGATTTATCGCTAAATTCAACTTTAAATCTCGAATTAAGCGGAGAACTAGCGCCAAACTTAAAAATCCTTGCTTCTGTCACTGATGATAATTTACCCATCCAACCAGACGGAAACACAAACAAATTACAAGAATTCGATCAGGTATTTATTCAAATTTACAACGACAAATTCAAACTTATTGCAGGAGATTTTTGGATCTATAAACCAAAAGGCTACTTCCTAAATTACAAAAAACGAGCTCAGGGACTTTTTGGAGAGTATTCTTGGTCAAATAAAGTGGACACCAAATGGAAAATTCAAGGAAGTGGAGCGCTATCAAAAGGTAAATTTGCACGCCAAATCATTCAAGGAGCAGAGGGAAATCAAGGGCCATATCGTTTGAGAGGAAATGAAAATGAGCCATTCATCGTTGTACTTTCTGGAACTGAACGCGTTTATATCGACGGTAGATTGTTAGATAGAGGTCAGGAATTTGATTACACCATTGATTACAATACGGCAGAAGTCATTTTCACAGCAAAAAATTTGATTACAAAAGATGTCAGAATAGTTGTTGAATTTCAATATTCTGATTTGAATTACGCTCGTTCTTTGGTTCAAGCAAATGCCGCTTACACAAGTAAAAAGTTTGATTTTTGGCTCAACAGCTATTCTGAACAAGATGCTAAAAACCAAACGATTCAGCAAGATTTAAGCATTTCTCAAAAACAATTGCTAGCTGATATTGGAGATAGTTTATCCTTGGCACGTTCCATAAGTATCGATTCCATAGGTTATGTAGACAATCAAAATTTATATAAATTAATTGATTCACTTGGAATTGATAGTGTACTGGTTTTTTCCGTAAATCCTGATTCAGCTTTTTACCGCGGAACATTTACATATGTTGGTCCAAACAAAGGGAATTACATTTACGAAAGTTCAAATGCCTTAGGAAAAGTGTACAGATGGGTGGCACCAATTGGCGGAATTCCACAAGGTGATTACGAAGCTGCCCGATTGATTATCGCTCCAAAACAAAAGCAAATGGTTTCTAGTGGTTTTCAATATCGAATCAAAAAAAATCTGGTCATTGAAAGTGAATTTGCTTACACGAAAAACGATATAAATACTTTCTCTAGGCTAAATTCAGCTGATGATGCCGGTTGGAGTAATCATACCAAAATCTCTTCCGAAAAAGAGTTTTCAAAAAAGGATTCAATCTACCAATGGAAGCGCAAAAATAAAGCCGAGTTTGAAATTCTCAATCAATATTTTAGCCCTATAGAACAGTATCGTACCGTTGAATTTGACAGAGACTGGAACACGAGAGGACGAGGCTTTGTTGGTCAACAAATTTCCACCAGTATTGGAACAGAATTTGAGCATTACAAAAAAGGAAATTTAGGTTTAGAATTGAATCAATATCAAGTTGGGAAAGATTACGATGGCTACAAAACACGGCTTTTCGGAAAATGGAAACACAAAGGTTTTTCTGCCAATTGGAATGCTTCGTATTTGACAAGTTCATCCCTCGAAAAAAACGAATTTTTGAGACACAAAGTTCAAATTCAACAAAAAATCAAAAAACTTAAAGTCGCTTATAAAGATGATTTTGAACGCAATAAATTCAACAAAAACGGACTACTGAATACAACAAGTTATTTGTTTTACGATAAAGAATTTTCGCTTTCGAACGTGGATTCTTCCAAATTCAATTACAGTTTCACCTACCGTGAACGTTTAGATATGCGTTCAGATTCTAGTCGTTTACAGAATGCCGCGAAAGCTAAAACGGGTGGAGTTAATTTACAAGTAAACGCAAACAAAAATCAACGATTGAATTTCATTTTGAATTACAGACAATTGGATATTTTAAACAAAAACTTAATCAATCAAACACCAGAAAATACCCTGTTAGGAAGAATCGATTACGATCAAAAATTATGGAATAGCGCCTTGACTTGGAATACTTTTTACGAAATTGGAAGTGGTCTAGAATTGAAAAAAGATTTCATTTATGTACAAGTAAACGATGGACAAGGAATTTATACTTGGATAGATTACAATGCCGATGGAATCAAAGATTTGAATGAGTTTGAAATCGCACAATTTGTTGATCAAGCGAGTTACATTCGTGTGTTTACACCAACAAATGAATACATCAAAACCTTTTCAAATGAGTTTAATCAAGGAATTTTCTTTAAGCCAGAAAAAATTTGGTCAAGCAAAAATGGCTTTCTAAAATTTATGTCACGATTTTCTAACCAAGCGCGGATTCGTATAAACCGTAAAACAAATAATTTTGAAACAAACGAAGTTTTAAATCCATTTTTTGGCGGAGTACGAGATACAAGTTTAATCAGTTCTAGTTCTACGATACGAAACAATTTATATTTCAACCGTACAAACTCCATTTTCACTTTAGATTATGGGTATCAAAAAACACAAGCAAAAACGCTTTTAGCTTCAGGATTTGATGCTAGAGAGCAGGAATATCACGAGGGAAATATCCGTGTAAACATTAAGAAAAAATATTCAATTGAGGCCATGTATCAAGTGGGGAGAAAACTCGTTAACGCCGATTATACCTCAGGTCGAAACTACGACATTAATTACAGTTTGGTAAAACCTGCTTTAATTTTTCAGCCTTCCACCTCTTTTCGCTTTTCTTTAAACGGTCGTTATTCCGACAAAAAAAATGTAGCAGGTGAAAGTGCCTTTGTAAGTGAAATTGGCTTTCAAACAAAATACAACCAAGCCAAAAAAGGAAGTTTTCAGGCAGCTTTTGCACTAATAAACATCAAATACAACGGTGACCAAAATTCTGCGCTTGGTTTCGAAATGTTGGAATCCTTAAAACCAGGTAAAAACTTTACTTGGAATGCGGGCTACCAACGTTCTGTATCTAAAAACCTACAACTTTCTTTTCAGTACAATGGCAGAAAATCTGAAGGAAATAAAATGATTCATTCCGGTGGTATGGAGGTAAGGGCGTTTTTCTAGGAGTTTCCCGCAGATTTTCGGGGATGTTGACGCTGATTGACGCTGATTTTTTTAATTTATAATTTATTTACCTTCCTGTAAATTGATTGTGTGATATCATCTGAATTAAAATTTACTAAAATTCCCAATTTTAAGTTAGAAACTTTAAGATAAGTCAGCAATTGTTTATGGTGCACATCCAATAAATTTTCCACAGATTTCAATTCTATAATTACTTTGTTTTCAACTAAGATATCAAGTTTATAGGCATTATCAATAGTTATAGATTTATAATTCAAAGGTAAGATTTGCTGACATTTCACAGTTAAGTCTAATAAATTTAATTCATAAACCAAAGCTCTTTCATAGGTTGATTCAAGCAATCCTGGTCCTAATTCATTATAAACAGAAAATATAGCACCACGAATTTTGTCCGAAATTTCATTCTCGGTCATAGTTGTTTGCTTTTAAGATAGTTTATTAAAATTACAAAAATACTTTTGAATCCAAAAAATAATTGTACTAAAAATTAAAATCCCCGAAAATCAGCGCCTAAACTTTGCGAAAATCAGCGGGAAAATTTTTTGAACAAAAAGTAAGCAAATTATTACCCAAAAATTAATTTTCAACCCACATTTGGCTAATTCACAAAAGTTTATTATCTTTGCATCGTTATTTTAATGTAGAACACGCTAGAGGGGACGAAAATCCCCTCTTTTATTATTCCAATGATACAAAAAGATTTAGTACGAAAATTAGCTCAAGAACGCATCGACGAACGCTTTCCAGAAGTGTTTATTGTTGATATTTCTATATCAGCTAAAAATTCAATCAATGTAGATTTGGATAAGGAAGGAAGCTATGTTTCTATTGAAGAATGTATGGCTGTTTCGCGCAACATTGAACATAATTTGGATCGTGAAGTAGAGGATTTTGAATTGCAAGTTTCATCTGCTGGTTTGGATAAACCTTTTCGTGTTTTGAAACAATACATCAAAAACATTGACAAAGAAGTTGATGTTGTGATGAAAGACGGTGTGAAACTTTCAGGAATTTTGAAAGCGGCAGACGACAAAAATATTACCCTTGAAACAACTCGCGTTGAGAAGTTGGAAGGAATGAAAAAGAAGGAAACCATTGTGGAACAACTAGTTCTAGCTTTGGCAAAAATAAAGGAAACAAAAATTGTTATTTCATTTAAATAGGTAAGCAATGAATAGCTTAGAATTAGTGGATTCGTTTTCGGAATTCAAAGAATTAAAAAACATCGATAAACAAACGATGCAACACGTATTAGAAGATGTGTTCCGTTCCATGTTAAAGAAAAAATTTAACAGTGACGAGCACATTGACGTAATTGTTAATATCGAAAAAGGTGACGTTCAGATTTTCTTGAACAAAGAAATCGTGATGGATGGTGAAGTAGAAGATCCAAGTATTGAGATCGCTTATTCTGATGCAATCAAAATCGAGCCAGATTTCGAAGTTGGTGAGGAAGTATCTGAAGAATTCAAATTTGCTGATTTTGGAAGAAGAAACATCTTGTCTTTGCGTCAAAACTTGATTTCTAGAATTTTAGAATTAGAGAAAGATAACATCTACAAAAAATACAAAGAGCGTATTGGTGAGATTATCACTGGTGAGGTTTACCAAGTTTGGAAAAAAGAAATCATGGTCTTGGATGATGAAGGAAACGAATTATTGTTACCTAAATCAGAACAAATTCCATCTGATTACTTCAAAAAAGGTGAATCTGTTCGTGCTGTTGTAGCGAAAGTTGATATGCGTAATTCAAGTCCTGTGATTATTTTATCACGTACGGCACCTGAATTCTTAGAAAGATTATTTGAATTGGAAGTTCCAGAAGTTTTTGACGGATTAATTACAATCAAACGTATCGTTCGTGAACCAGGAGAAAGAGCGAAAGTTGCAGTTGAATCTTACGATGATCGTATTGATCCAGTTGGTGCTTGTGTTGGTATGAAAGGTTCTCGTATTCACGGAATTGTTCGTGAGTTAAGAAACGAAAATATTGATGTAATCAACTTCACAACGAACCCAAACTTGTTTATTACAAGAGCATTGTCTCCAGCTAAAATTACTTCAATTGAAATTTTAGAAGAAGAAAAACGTGCAAAAGTTCACCTAAAACCAGACCAAGTTTCTTTGGCAATTGGTAAAGGTGGTAACAATATCAAATTAGCTAGTAAATTATCAGGATACGAAATCGATGTTTACCGTGATGGTGAAGTTGATGTAGAAGATGTTGACTTAGATGATTTTGGTGATGAAATCGACGGATGGATCATCGACGAATTGAAAGCAATTGGTTGTGATACAGCGAAATCAGTATTGGAAATTTCCGTTGCTGACTTAGTGAACCGTACAGATTTAGAAGAAGAAACAATCAACGAAGTGTGTAAAATTTTACGTGCTGAGTTTGAATAAAGATTAAAACTTGAGACAAGAGACTTTTCCCGATCGTTTTCGGGAAGTCTTTTTGGCAAAAGGAAAGAATAAAGAAGTAAATAGGCAGGAAATTATAGTAAAACGAAAGTTTAAAAACTGTAAAAGCCAAATGTCTAATCCTGAGAAAATTCAGGACTAAAAAATAAGTATGGCAGGAAAAACACATAGATTAGGAAGAGTTGCTGGTGAATTGAACGTAGGGGTTTCAACATTGGTTGATTTCCTAACAGGAAAAGGCATTCAGATTGATTCTAATCCAAATTCAAAATTGGAAGAGAATCATTATGACTTGCTACGTCAGCAATTTGCAGATGATCAAATTGTAAAAGAACAATCAAAATTAACTTCGGTTAAACGTGAAAAGCGTGAAACAATCAGTATTCGTGATACAAAACCAGCTGAAAGTAAAGCGAATGACGACGATGAAGAGGATGATTTTGACATTCTTGAAAACAAACCTGCAATAGCGCAAAAGCCAACAGTAGTTGAGGAAAAAGTAGAAGAACCTACTCCTGAACCTGTTGAAATTAAAGCAGAAACACCACAAATTGAAACACCAGCACCAGTTGTAGAACCAGAAGATAATGGAGCTAAAACTTTAGGTGAAGGTGATATGCAGATTCAAGTTTTAGGAAGAATTGACTTAGACAAGTTAAATACTAAAACAAGACCTGACAAAAAATCAAAAGAAGAGTTAAAGAAAGAACGCAAGGAAGCATCAAAAGTTTTACCGCCAAAAGCTACTCCTGTCGTTGAACCAACTCCTGAGGTGAAAAAAGAAGAAACACCTGAACCGCCAAAAGAAATTGAAACAATTCGTGTTGAACGTAAAGTTTTAACTGGACCAACGGTTTTAGGTAGAATCGAACTTCCTGTTGAAAAACCACACGAAAAAGGTGGTGCAAATTCACACGAAAATCGTAAGAAAAGAAAAAGAATTAAGAAGGTTGACCCTACAAAACCTGTTACTCCAGGAGCAACAACTCCAGGTCAAGGAACAGGCCAAGGCGGTGCTACAGGAGCTCCTGGAAGTAGACCTCCATTCAATAGACCTCCTAATAAATTTGGTAACAAACCAGGCGCAAAACCATTTGACAGACCTGCAGTTTCTGAAAAAGACATTGAAAAAGAATTAAAAGAGACACTTGCTCGTTTATCGAACACAGGTGGAAAATCCAAAGGTTCTAAAAACAGAAGAGCAAAACGTGATGTGTTCGCACAAAGACGTGAGCAAGAGATGATGGATGCAGAAATGCAAGAAAAAATCATTAAGCTAAGTGAATTCGTAACTGTTTCTGAATTAGCTTCGATGATGAATGTTGCTCCAACCGCCGTTATTTCTGCTTGTATGTCTCTAGGGATTTTCGCTTCGATCAACCAACGTTTGGATGCTGAGACAATTCACATTGTTGCTGAAGAATTTGGATTTGAAACTGAATTCGTAAGTGCTGAGGTACAAGATGCAATTCCAGTTGTTGAAGATAAAGAAGAAGATCTGGTTGCTCGACCACCAATTATCACGGTAATGGGTCACGTCGATCACGGTAAAACATCTTTATTGGATAAAATCCGTAACGCCAACGTAACTGCTGGTGAGGCTGGAGGAATCACACAACATATTGGTTCATACTCTGTTACTTTAAAAGATGGTCGTAAAATGACTTTCTTGGATACTCCTGGTCACGAAGCCTTTACAGCGATGCGTGCTCGTGGAGCTCAAGTAACTGACGTTGCGATTATCTTGGTTGCTGCTGATGATGACGTGATGCCACAAACAAAAGAGGCAATCTCTCACGCTCAAGCTGCTGGCGTACCAATGGTTTTTGCAATAAACAAAATTGATAAAGACGGAGCAAATCCAGATAAAATCCGCGAACAACTTTCTGCTATGAATATCTTAGTAGAAGAATGGGGTGGGAAATACCAATGTCAAGAAATTTCAGCTAAGAAAAACTTGAACATTGAAGAATTACTTGAAAAAGTATTGTTAGAAGCTGAAATCTTGAATTTAAAAGCCAATCCAAACAAAAATGCTTTGGGTACGGTAATCGAATCTACTTTGGATAAAGGGAAAGGTTACGTAACAAACATTTTGGTTGAATCCGGAACTTTAAGAGTTGGAGATATTGTGTTAGTTGGACGTCATTACGGACGTGTACGAGCAATGCACAATGAACATGGAGTTGTCATCAAAGAAGCTGGACCATCTCAACCATTATCTATTTTGGGTATTAGTGGAGCGCCATCAGCTGGTGATAAATTCAATGTAATGGATGATGAGCGTGAAGCTCGTAACATCGCTACAAAAAGAGAACAATTGTACAGAGAACAAGGTTTACGTACAACAAAACATATTACTTTGGAAGAAATTGGTCGTCGTTTGGCTATCGGAGATTTCAAAGAATTGAACTTAATCATCAAAGGTGACGTGGATGGTTCGATTGAGGCATTATCTGACTCTTTATTGAACTTGTCTACAGAGCAAATTGCTGTGAAAATCGTACACAAAGGTGTTGGAGCAATTTCTGAGGCGGATATCAACTTGGCTTCGGCTTCTGATGCGATCATCCTTGGATTCCAAGTTAGACCTTCAGTTGCAGCGCGTAAATTAGCAGAACAAGAGCAAATCGATATTCGTTTGTATTCTGTAATCTACAAAGCAATTGACGAAATTAAAGCAGCAATGGAAGGAATGCTTTCTCCAGAGGTGAAAGAAGAAATTACTGGTTCTGCTGAAATTCGTGAAACATTCAACATCACGAAAGTGGGTACAATTGCAGGATGTTTTGTCTTGGATGGTATAATTAAACGTAACTCTAAAATACGCGTTATTCGCGATGGAATCGTTGTTCACACAGGAACTTTAGGATCATTGAAACGTTTCAAAGACGATCAAAAAGAAGTGAAACGTGGATTTGAATGTGGTTTGAACATCGACAAATACAACGATATCAAAGAAGGTGACATCGTAGAAGCATTTGAAGAAGTAGAAGTTGCAAGAAAATTGTAATCCTAAAATAAAATTTAAGAGAGGCTATCCAAAAGGATGGCCTTTTTTGTGGATTGGAATTTAAAAAATAATGCTATATTTGAAAAATATCCGCAATAAAGTAGCGCTTATTTAGCCAAAATGGTATGATTGGCGATACTGAGTAGCGTATATAAATAAGTTACCTGCAAGCATAAAAAAGACAACAGAAATATGGAAGAAATAGAAGAAATATATTTACAAGACGGTGCAACTCATTTATTGGGAGAGACCTGTCAGCTTTTAAACAATCAGAAAATTGAATATTTAATTGTTGGAGGGTGGTCACCTTACTTACTTAATCAAGCAGAATTTCCTCATCCAGGAACAAAGGATGTTGATGTATTATTTAAATCTGGTACAGAGAAAGGACAACTAAAGGAGGTAATTCAATCATTCATTAAATCAGGCTTTATACAGAGTGCCAAACACCCTTTTCAATTATTAAAAACATATGAACTGAATGGACATAATTTTATGTTTAATGTAGACTTACTTCATCCTGACAATCAAGCAGAAAAACCAGAGAAATATGTTGACCATATTGATTTCCCTGTTAAAGAATCGAAATATATGAGGATTGACTACAGTGGAAAAACAATTATTTTACCTCAATCTGACTTATTCTTCAATGAGTTCTCATTTTTACACACGCAAAATATTCAGTTTTTAGATGGCTCAAAAAGTGACGTATCATTCAATTTGATAGACGAGGCAGGCTTAATTCTTTCCAAAACTAAAAGTGTTTATAATTCCAAGCGAACAAGAGATGCATATGATATTTTTCTCGCCTTTTATCAAAGTAGAAATCGAGAAAAAACAATTGAACAATTAAAAGCAGTTTCAGAAAAGTATCCCGAAGTGAAAACTTCGCTTCATAAAATGTACACAAAAGAAAATCTAGATTTGTTTAATACAAATTGTTATGAATGGTTTAGTATTTTAGACGTAAGCGAAGGCGAACGTGAAATTGTAGTTGAAGAATACGAAAAATTCTTTAAAAGCTTAAATTTCCAAATCCTACCAAATCAAGACAAATAAAATGCCAGCAGGTAACAGCACCTACCCAAAAGTGGCGGTTCAGTGGTTAAATCAAGCTTTGTGCTTCTGTCAAAGTTTGTGCTTGGCTGACAGTGAATCGCTCCGAAATCGCCACATTCTGGTAGCTGCAAAACGTTAGAGGTAACTGAATGATAAACGAAAATCACATATCGGAATTTAGCCAAAAACTAAATTTAATTTTAGAAAGTGAGCTAGAACAAGGTAACTTAATTTCTGAGACTTCAGTAGGTTGGCCTAAATCAAAGTCCATTTTTATTATTCTTGAAAAACCCTTTTTTAAAGAATATCAACTTCAAAATATTACATTCAAAAAAATAGATGACCGGCATTATTGGAAAGCTGAATACCGAGACGAAGTTCTCGAACATATATTGGCTTGTAGATTTTAATTAAAAATAAGTAAGATGGAAGATATTCATAATAATTATGTTCAGGAATTCCTCAAACAAGGAACAACAAAAATGAATCAATTCGGCTATCTGATTAAACCGGAAATTATAAACGGTCCTGATGGATTAACATCTATTAATTTAATAGCAAGGTTAGATGACAGTTTAAAGTACATTATTCAATTTGCTTATAACAGATTAGATTATAATCTTGGAGTGATTGTGTACGAAATAGCTAGTAAGAATTTAAATTCGAAAATAATGGTTTTACCTAAAGCAATTAATTCTGATTCTGACATTTATGGATATATGGGGACTAACATGCCAAGAGAGGTAGAAAGATTACTAGACGATATTTGTGATAAATTGATAAATACCTCTAACAGCAGCTTGCCAAAAGCGGGGTTGAAGTGGTGGCAGAAACTTTTCGGCTCCGAATAAAAATTAGTGGTAGCTTGATAGATGGTGCTCCGAAAGCCCCGCCTTCGGCAAGCTTCAAAACGTTATGCTTCATTAGATGAACGAAATAATTCAAAATAATATTAAGGATTCTGATTTGGCTTATGATGTCAAGTTAAGAATTGATTTCGTTGAACAAGTCACAGAAAGTGATTTAGATTCAATTGATTCGCTATTAAGTTCTGGTCTTATGAAATTGGGGATTGGATTTGGATCCGCTCACGGTATTGATTTCATTTCAGCAGCTCTTCTCGATTTCGGTAAAACTCCAAAGTTTTTTAATTTAAGGGAGTGTGTAAATGAAGTATTAATCACTTACGAATCAATAATTAAACTGATTACATATAAAAAGTCTGAATGCACCCAAGCCAGCTTCGACTTTATAGCTCAAAAGAAAAATGAATTAGAAACAGTTTTGAACCAAACTAAATTAGTTTTTTCTAAAGCAGATTTTAATCCAATAAGAACCTCTTCTGACAGTCCTGAACACAAATACTTCTCTGGTTCAGACCCTGAAGAAACTATTACACTTTTCATTTCTGAAATCAATTACAATCAAAAAGACTGGATTAGATTTTCTATAGGTTGCAAAAGATTAAATGATGCTGAAATTGATGCGCTACTGAAAAGAGTAAACCAAGTGCAACCAAACTCATTTAGAATAATATGGAAAGGTTTAGACTATAACTATGATATTGAAGCTTGGGAATTACCCAAACATCATAAATTATTTGAATTAATATAAAACGAAAGCATAACATCACCTAAGTGGCACCACCCCAAGAAGTTTCTAAAAAGTGAGGTGCATGAAAAGAAATATTTATTATATTTGCTCGTGCGGTGAATGTGTGGCTTGAACCTACACGCGAAACGTTTGGTATCATACTGAAATGATAAAAAAAAAGCTATATCGCATTATATATTTAATAACTTGGTTGATAGTCAATGTGTCTGCATTTTGGTTTGTTAAAAAATGTGATGCCTTAGATATAAACAATGTATTTTCACTTTATGATTTCATTGTTATTGTAACTTCACCATTTGTTTCCTTGATGATTTTATTGATTGGTCGATATTTTTATCAACTGATAAGAACTAAAGTAGTGATTCAATATCCTGTACGTTTTAAAATCTATTCATTTGTCATTGTTTCATTTCTATCATTGCTCTATCCAATTTCGATAATTTTGCAAAATTTTTTGAATGAATCAGTCATATTAAGTATTTGTGAAAAAAGCACAAGCAACATTAGAATTTGTAATTCTAAAAACTTAAACTTAGAGGAATACCAATATATCGCTAACACAAATAACTTTCCTAAGATACCAATTCAATCAAAAGTAATAAATATTTTCTATGCAGAAGATGACTTTTTAGGCGATTACTCTGTTAAAATACTTTTTAAATTAGGAATAAAAGATAAGTTTAATAATTCTAAAAGATGGGATTCAGAAGAATGGAAAGTGATAAAAATTGACTCAACAGAAAAGACAAAGACGATTAGATATTATGATGCACAACGTTAACTAATGCCAACAAGATAGAAAGAAACTAAGCTGCATAAAGGACTATGATTTTTTATTTGATAGGCTTAACTGAACCATGTTTCGACAATAAGTCCACAAATTGTGTGATAAAGGACTTTAATTCGTAGAGTTGATCAATTTGACTTATTTTCTTCTCTGAAATATAATAAAGCATTGAGCAACCTTCTTGCGGTTTTTCATCAAATAAACCTTCACCCTCAGTAATTTCAAGTCTAATTATTTCATTTTCAAGCAAGAATTTTTTGATTAAATTATCTGAAAGAATTAATTGAGCCTTAAATTCATCATTTCCTTTAATAATATATTTTTTGTCAAGAGAAGCATCACCAATTTGAATATCTTGTGCGCCAAAAAAAATTGCAACAGTATCTATTAAACCTTGATTCGTTATTCGTAATTTAATTTTATCATAGGAATTGAATTCTACAATTGCTCTAACGTAATGAGATTCATAACTTCCGTGACCTGAGCTAACATAATGCCTATAGGTTTCAAAAACAACTTTATACGCTTGATAATCAAATTCAACTTTATCTTGGCCAAAATCTGAGAAATAAATGCCTTCATTTTCTATTGCAAATTGACGCCATAAAAATTCGTAATCTTTACCAAAAAACTTTTTAATTATTTTTTTTAGAATTGACATTTAAATTATTTAGCAGGTCCAAATAGTAAATTAAAAAAACTATTCCAATCCCATTCTCCACCAAACCAGCATCCATCATATGAAAAAGCCAACTTTAAATTAACACCTACTAAAAATACAAAAACAGGTATAAAAACTAACTTAAAATTACTTTCTAATAAATATTTTTTAAGGAAAAATCCAAAAGGAAATGCCAGCACAGCAAAATATTCAACAAAAGGTCTACTGCCGAAGGAACATCCATATGTCCAATCATGCCACGAAGAAAAAATGTAAACTAGTAATGCAAAGTATACGATTAATAATTTTTTATTTGGGATTAAACTTTTACTCGTAAGAAACAATCCAACAATTGCAAAAATAAGTATCGGACTATATAGAATCAAACCATTATTAGTAGAAAAAAGCAAGTGTATAAATTTCCCATTAAAAAAATTACTAAATCCTTCACTACCATACGAATAGTGAAAAAAACTTCCTGAAATATAATTCCAGTAAATAAATTGAGGAATTAAAACTAATAAACAACTAAAAATCACAATAAATATATGCAAAAATTTACTTTGAAGCTGACTGAATTTAAATTTGTTAAATATGAAATATGTAGGTAAAAAGATTATGTTCATTGGTCGAACTGCAATAATAAACCCAATTAGAAGACCAAATAACATAAAAAATATTTTTTTTTGATTCTCCAAAAGTAAAAAAGGCGAAATATATAAAAAGATTGAAAAAAGGCAAAATGAATAAATATGAGACATTCCTGTTTCAAAAATGGAATAATAAAAAAGATTAGTTCCTAGGTAAAGGAACAAAATCGTCAAATAACATACTGTCTCGCTGTAATATCGTCTTAAAAATAAAAAAAGGAAGATAAAGGATATTAATGTGTAAAAAACGGCGGCAATATCAATGGCTTTATGATTTAACATTGAAAAGCCATAATTTTTTTGATCACTTTTATCAGAAAAATAATGACTAATCAAAAAAAATGGACTTTGCATTAATGCCACTCCATAGGGATACTTCGTCCTAATCTTATCATTTTCAGTTGAAAACCCATAACCGGTTCTCGCCTCGATATCTTCGGGTAATTTTTCACTATCAAAGTTGTAAACAAAAAAAGCTGGAAGATAAACATAGTAACCAGCCTTATCAGCCCAAATTTCAGAATGATAGTTATTTATACCCGCTTTACTATGTCGATTAAGACTTAAAAATAATAAAAATGCAAAAAACAATATTAAATACAGAACTTTTTTTAAGCTTGTCTTCATAATAAATTTTTACACAAAATTACCTTACTTCCCTTCCTTATCAATACTTGCCATATATGCTTTCAAATCTGCAATCGCAAGTTCTTGTTTTTTAATTTCAGCACGTAATTTATTTGCTTCCACAAAATCTTTGTTTTTTTCAAAAGCTTCGATTTTCGAATTGTTTTCTGTTATTCCTGCGGCGATTGCTTTGACCAGATAATCTACGTTTTGAACAGTGAACATTTTCGTGTACATTCCACCTCTATCGTAATTTATTTTGTACAGATTTAAAGCTTTTTCTTGCAACTCAATGTTTTGTTGTCCCATCCAATAAGTAAAGGAATTCATGCAAATGATACCACCATAACCACCAATTTTATCAGTTGTCATGATTTTTTCAAAGAAAGGAAAAAAGCTTGCGTTTCCATTTCCAGCATAAATTTGAGCTACAGTAGCTTTGATATTGGCATTTTTATCGTTCTCCAATTTTTTAGCTTCAACTAAAGCGACTTCTGGATTTTTCTTCCCTAGTTCGCTTAAAACAGTACTGATAACATTGTAAGATAAATCATTTTTTAAGCGCTCCGTTGCCAAATTTTGGAATTCAGATTTAGATTGCATTTTATTCAAAAACAAAATGGCTTCTTCTCTAACTGCAGAACTAGAATCTTTTGTAGCCATAATTGCAATTTTGTTTTGAGCTTGAATCAATTTGTCTTCAGATAATTTTCCAGCCTTTGAAATCGCTTTAATTCTTATGTCCCAGAAGGAATCTGAAAGCGCATCCAAAATCATTTGTTGTGCATTTGGAGTCATGGTTAATGAACCATTTTCTAAAGCATTTTTGCGCGCCAAATATCTTTTTCCATTATAATATTGGTGAATGTATTGTTCTTCGCTTTTGTCTTCGGTAATTTTCCCCAAAGTTGCTTGTTGGTAATCGAAAATTACATTTTTCAATTGACCTGAAACAGGGAAAGAGAATTTGTTATCAAAATTTTCAACCGTAATTTTATGCAAATGTTCTCCTGCATCGTCAAATACCATCACTTGTATCGGAAGTTTGTACAATGGAACCTTCTTCAAATCTTGGTTTTGAAAAACACTCATGTTTACTTTGCTGCTATCTGCCAAATATTTGTATTCCACATTTAAAATCGGATGCCCAGAACCTTCATACCATTGTGAGAAAAACCAAGTTAAATCTTCACCGGAAACTTCTTCAAATGCTTGACGCAAATGATGAAATTCGGCAGCCTTAAACTGATTTGTTTTCAAATAAAGTTTCAAACCTGTAAAAAATGCTTCGTCTCCTAAATACGTTCTCAACATATTTAAAATTCGTCCACCTTTATTGTAAGAATGACCATCAAACATCTGCTCCTTATCCTTGTAATCATACCAAATTAAATTGTGGTGACCACCATTTTCAGCAGAAGCATAATATCCATTTTTTTCATTCTCCGCTTGATAATCAGCTTCATCCAAACCATGACGATGTTCATCCCACAAATACTGCGAATAATTTGCAAAAGACTCATTCAAAGATAAATTAGACCAAGATTCGCAGGTAACCAAATCTCCAAACCAATGGTGAAATAACTCGTGTGCAATGGTAGAATTATCGTTTTCGTCCAATAATTCTCGCGATGTTTTGTAAGCGTAATCTCCAAAAATCACTGCTCCCGTATTTTCCATTGCTCCAGAAACGTAATCTCTCACTACAATTTGAGAATATTTATCCCAAGGATATTCCACACCTGTCAATTGAGAGAAAAATTTAATCATCGCTGGCGTTTCACCAAAAATTGCTTTCGCGTGCTCTTCCCATTCAGGTTCAACGTAATAATTTACCTCCATTTTTGTTCCGTCAGGACGTGTATAAAAATCTTTGACCACTTTAAATTCACCTACTCCCATCATGAACAAATACGGTGCGTGAGCCAATTCTTGTTTCCAATAATCTGTTCGTGTTCCATCAGTATTCTCAGTTGATTTTATCAATTTTCCGTTAGATAAAGTCACATATTTTTTGTCTACCGTGATGAAAATATCTTGAGTTGATTTAACATTTGGCGCATCGATTGTTGGAAACCAAACTGAACTTGATTCTGTTTCACCTTGTGTCCAAATTTGTGGCATCACATTCGGGTCGGTTCCTTTTGGATTAATGAAATACAAACCTTTATCGCTCGTAATCGCTGCACTTCCTGAGGTTGTTCTTTCGTCTGGTTTTGCGATATAGTCTATTACAACAACAAATTTTTCTTCCTTCTTGTAAACACGATTCAATTTGATTCTTAAAAATGAACCATCATAACTGTATTTTAAAGGAGCATTTTCCAAAACAACTTGTTTGATTTCCATTCCTTTGGCATCTAAAATCAAACTATCGGAAGCATAAAAATGAGGTTTTGCTGTTAAAGTTTCTTTTCCAATTAACCATGATTTTGACCAATCAAAACTCACTTCCAACTTGGTATTGATGATATCTGTAAAAACAGTTTCTGAGGCATGAAAAACTCTAGGTTTTGCTAAATCAAAAGTTGCAGAATCAGTAAAAGTTTCCATTTCATCCCAGACGATATCTGTATCAGGAAATCTTTCTTCATTTGATTTTGAACTTCCGCAAGATTGAATAAATAAACCTAAAACGATTGGTGAAAGAATATAAACGAGTTTGTTCATGTTAAAATTTCATTAATTTAAGTAACAAAAAAACGAAAAAAAATTGAATTGAGTAGGAAAATAGGATAAACGATATGAAAGTAGGATGAGGGGATAATTTCATTTCACAAAAAATAACTTACTTTGCATCATGAAAATTTCAGATTTTGACGCAATCATTTTTGATTTAGGAGGAGTAATTTTGCCAATTGATTACAATAAGACCGCTGATGCGTTTAAGGATTTAGGTTTAGTAAATTTTGACGAATTGTATTCTCAAGCCAATCAGTCTGGCCTTTTTGATCGCTTTGAAATTGGTGAAATTTCAGCACAACATTTTGTTAATTCCATTTTAGATTTTCTTCCAAGTCACAGTAATGCTAACAAAGTTGTTGCTGCTTGGAATGCCATGTTGCTGGATTTTCCAAAAGAAAATTTGGAATTTTTGGAAGAGGTAAAGTCTCAAAATCGAACATTTTTATTGAGTAATACCAACGAAATTCATGTGCAAGCATTCAATCGAAAATTAAAAAGTATCGTAGAAAAAGAATCACTTCACCCCTATTTCGAACAGGTATATTTCTCCAACGAAATTGGTAAACGCAAACCTCATCCCGAAACCTTTGCTTACATTTGTGAAATAAACAATTTGAATCCTAAAAACACGCTATTTATTGATGATAGCATTCAGCATATTGAAGGAGCCAAAAAAACTGGATTACAAACGTACCATATCCAAAAAGACGAAAAAATTATTGATATTTTAAAATAGATTATGAAAAAAGACATCCTTGTATTTAGCCTTTGCTTTTTAGCAATTGCAGCCATTTTTTTCCTTATTCCGATCAATATGTTTGACGGAGAAATTATTTTTGAAAAAGTGAATGGAGTTGAATTAATGCCTGCAAAAGCCAAATTAAGTTTATCTTATTTTATTGGAATTGGAGCAGGAAAAGAGGAATTAAAAGGAATCAAGGATTTTCATTTGTTACCGATGGGCTACTTTTTTGCCTTTTTAATGTTAGTTGGAATTCCTGGATTAATTACGTTTAGATTAAATCTCAATCGCCAAAAAAAAGAAAGTAACTCTAGTAACAAATAATACAATAGCTTATGAGTAATTTTGTAAAAAAAATATCATGAGCGGATTCCTAAGTCAAATTTCTAGAGCATATACAAGTTATGCAAACTATTTAGTAGGCGAACTCAAAGATCCCTTTCATAATGGGATGAGTTATTTTTATCTTTTGATTGCATTATCTCTATTTGCTTGGAGTTTGGAAATCATTTTACCTTGGCGTAAAAAGCAAGCCATCTTCAGAAAAGATTTTTGGCTGGATGCCTTTTACATGTTCTTTAATTTTTTCATCTTTAATCTTCTGATTTTTATTGCTTTATCATCTGTGACCGAAAAGTATTTCAAGGAACTTATGAATCTTGTTTCGCTTCCAAAAAGTGGAGTTTTTGATTTATCTGGATTACCGATGTGGTTACAATTTATTGTCTTTTTCATCATTGCAGATTTTGTTCAATGGGCAATTCATTATTTCTTGCATCACAATAAATTTTTATGGAAAGTGCACAAAGTACATCATTCTGTTACCGAAATGGGATTTGCGGCTCACTTGCGTTACCATTGGATTGAAACTTTGGTTTACAAAACAGGCTTGTACATTGTTGTTTCTTGGTTTTTACATTTTAATTTGGAAAATGCCTTTATCTTACACACCGTTACAATTCTCATCGGACACTTGAACCATACCAATATTTCACTTGATTATGGCTTTCTGAAATATATCCTAAACAACCCAAAAATGCACATATGGCATCACGCAAAAGATATGCCCAAAGAATTTCCAAGTGGTATGAATTTTGGAATTTCCTTAAGTATTTGGGACTATATTTTCAGAACAAATTACATTCCAAGTGACGGAAGAGACATTGAATTGGGATTCCCTGAAATTGAAAAATATCCAAAAGGTTTTATCCAACAATTTTTTCATCCTTTTAAAAAATCCTAATGAAAATAAATTTTAAACAACATTTCATCCTTGCAGTTGGATCAAGTTTAACATTGGGTTTAGCTCCCTTTTCTGAACCTCATATTTGGGGCAAAATACGATGGGTTCGAGGTGGAGCTAAAGGCATGAAGGGAATCGATTGGTTTGACTTATTTTTACACGGCACTCCATGGTTATACCTGATAATCATCACCTTACTCTTTATTATTTCAAAAATAAAATCTAAATAAATTTCCACCTTGTTGAATTTATCAATTTGTAAGATTTGATTCTTTAGTAGGTTTTATACTTCTCTAATTACATTTCTATTTTTTTAAAACATATTATTTGTTTATAAAATTGAACTGCAACAAAAGTAAAATATTAGTGACTAATCCTTAGAATAAGAAAAAATCTTTATGATTTTAAATAAAAAAACAAGCATGTGAAAATCAAATAATTTGTCCTATATTTTTCAAATGAAAATAAAATAAATTTGTCTCAGTAGTAGTTTTTTTGGTACTTGTAGCATAGAAAAAAGCACGCTAGTTTTGTGCTCAAATCTAATTACAATGTTCAAAAAATTATTCTTCCTACTGCTTTTTATTACCTGTATTAATACAGCATTTTCACGAGTTAACACTGCCACGACAGGAAATTGGTGTTCTACATCAACCTGGAGCTGTGGTGTGGTGCCAATTGTAACTGATACCATAGTAATACCTCCTAATGTGACAGTAACGGTAGATTGCCAGGCTAATGGTGGAAATGCGGTTATTTATGTATACGGAAGTCTCATTTTCCAGAATGGACAAGGAGTTGTAATGTCAAGTACTGGTAAAGTTGTAGTTGGTCCTAATGGCTCATTTACAGGAGGAACGAACGGCTCAGGTATGTATATTGGTACATCACCTACTTGCATCATTTACGAAGGGCCAAATGGAAATAATGGAACTCCAATAAGAAAAAATGGACCATGCACTTGTACACTAAATTCTTGTTGCACAACTGGTGCGGTTATGCTAAGTACTGTTTTAAAAGACTTCACTGTTGAATTAAATGAATCAGGAACAGAATATGTATGGGAATTACAAACTGAAGAAAATTTTGGCCACTTTTTAATATCTACCTCAACGGATGGAATTCATTATAATGCTATACAAGAAGTTTCAAGCACGAGCACTCCATGCCCTAAATCATATTCCATAAATGTACCAGAACCTTCAATCCCTGCATATCACAGACTTATTTTTATTAACAAAGATGGTGATTCTATTATTTTAAAAACAAAAATAGTACAAGCAACTCAACAGCATAATTATTCAACATTTTATTTTCAAGATAAAATTATAATTAAATCTGATAAAAATGTCCTTGAATGGAGTTGTTCAAATTTAATGGGAGAAACCGTTAGAAATGAAATTTGTCGCAACCAATCTGATCGAATGATTGAATTACATAAAGAATCATTAAAAAAGGGGTTTTATTTTGTTGTATTGAAAACATCCTTTGAAACTGAGATTATCAAAATATATATTGAGTAAAATATAATTGAAGAGTTAATTTATGCCTTTTAAAACCATTTTACTACTGAATGTAGTTATTTATTTAAAAACATACTCATATTCTTTGTGAAAAGTCAATTTTCCGTCTGAAAAATATTGCTTCGACTTTAGAGTTCCATTTTCGTTGAATTCACATACTTGTTTGGATGTTATTTTCCTATCTTTTCGATGTGTATATTCGTCCAAAACTTTATTTCCTTGCGCATCGTATTTACTAATTTGCATAAATTTCAACTTCCCTTTCCATGATCTTTCGATTAGTGTTTGATTGCCATTTCCATCATAATTGTAAATAAATCTACTTTTCAATTTTCCCTTTCGAAATTTTGATTGTTCAACACATTTGTGTTCTTCATTAAATACAGATTTATCAACTATTTTCAATTTACCTTTTCTGAATTGCTCTTTCAGTTCCGTATTATTTCCAATGGTTCTGCGGTAAGTTAAAATCGTGTCGTAAACGAAATATTCTTGTTTCATTAGAATTGAATCTCGTGAAAATGTTTCTTTATCTAAGAAAGGTTTTCCATCTCTAATTGTTCGCGTAAAAACAGCATACGAACCATCGGCACTTTCCTCCCTGAATTCACATTTGCTTGAAATCATTTCCTTTTTATTTGAAGCAAGTAATTGACCTTCTGGTTTGCATTCATACACCCAAGATTGCTTCAATTTACCCTTCTTAAAAAATTCAGTTTTAATTAATTTATTTTCGGAATTATAAGTGTATTTCATCTCGTACAACTTGCCTTTATGAAGTAATTTGGCATTTACTAAAAATGAATTTACGTAAGTGTTTTCTGTTTTTGAAACTAATTTCCCATTTTCAAAGCGCTCATCAACAAGCACTTTACCTTGTTCATTGAATACTTTCTTAAATTCTTCCGAATTCTTTTTGTACTTGGTATATCTATAGGTTTCTATGGTATCGTTTTGATAGACGCTTTTTCGCTCGAAACGTTTACTTTTAGATGTCAATAAACGACCGTAATCGTTGTAAGTTAATTTTACGTTTGATATCCTCCCCTTTTTATCTGTATTCTTGTATGCAATTTCTTTTACACCTAAAGTCTTTCTTTTTTTCATCGTCATCAAACCTTCTTGATTGTCTTGATAATCTGAATCCCAAAATTTCCAGTAAGACTGATTTGAATTACCATATTTCAATTGATACAAAGCTCCCCCATAAAACTGAGCAAAAAAAGATTTACTAATAAATAGCAAGAAAAAAATAGACGCAAGTTTGACTTTATTCATAAGATGTAGTTTGAAAGCAATAACGAACTTAACTGCTTTGGTTACACGAATTTATGAAAAATCAAATTTAAAACTGCAATTTATAAACAAAATTTGGAAAAAGACCAATTTGATATGCTGTATTTACAGAATTCGTATTCACATTATAGCGTTGCGCAAATACATTTTTGTTGTTTGTAACGTTTTGAATATCAAAAAACAAAGATTGTGACACTTTTCTCTTCGAGCTATTGAAAGTAAATCCAGCCTTCACATCCATTCTTAAAAAATCAGGATTTCTAGCGGTAAAAGAGTAATCATCACCCATTAAAACCTGACGTTGTGCAAGTTGTGAAGCAGCCAAATCAATTGGTGTAAAAAATCTTCCTCCCGCTTGCGTGAATTTCACGTCGATTGAAAAGGTATTGCGTTTTGATTTTCCGATTTTAAATTCTTTTCCAACAAGAATATTGTAAACATATCTCCCGTTGAAAGCTGTGTTGTGACTCACACCATCACTTCCCTTATAGGTTGATTCGTAAATGGATCCTGTCAATAAAGCGTAATATCCTTTGCTGAAAAATTTCTCAATCGTCAATTCAAATCCGTAGTTTTCTCCAGTACCAGTATTTTTTAAATTTCCTTCCTCATTTGGAATAAAACCTGCGCCGGTGTTCAACATCGAATAACTACTTGAATCTTCTGTCACTGGAACATTGGATATATATTGGTAATACACTTCAGTTTTCACTCTCCAATCTTTCACTGGATTGATATCATAGCCCAAAACAAAATGTTGACTTCTCGTAAAATCTAAATCCTTATTTGTTTGCTGATATGCCCCATTTGCATCCAAAGTTCTGTAAAAATAAACATCAGTTGGTTGCATTTGACTGTGCATTCCATAACCAAAACTCAAAGTGTTTTTAGGATTCAATTGATATTTCAAACCAAAACGTGGTTCCAAAGAAAATGATTTATTCAAAGTCAAATATTGCGAACGCACACCCAAATTCATTGTCAATTTATCCGAAAAATTATATTTCATGTGGCCATAGCCTTGAATCAAATGGGTATAATCGTTAAAATCCCAAATTTGTAACCAATCAGGTGTCCAATTTCGGTTTCTGTAAAATAAATTCAAGTGAAACATTTCTTCTAAAACCCCAACTTTGAAAAATAATTTTGAGTTGACTTTTAAATTATAGGAACTGTTCACAGAAAAACGAATTTGTGTCGTACGATTTTCTAAAACACGTGTTACAACATTTGTTTGTTTGTTTATCGTATCTTCATCGTAATTTGAACCCGAAAGCGTTACTCCAACTATCGTTTTGAAGTAAGCTTTGTCATTTACTCGCGCATAATGACTCAAACCAACTAAACCAACTTTACTTGTAAAATAAGAATCTCTATTTGGAAATGCGAACAAATCTGTCGTGTCAATTTTATCGTGTTGAAAAGAAATTTTACTTGTTCCAGCTAAACCAAAAAGTGTGAACCTTCCTAATTTTGTTTTTCCGCTATTGATTTTAAAGGATAAATCTTGGTAAAATGGGGTTGCGGTTGTTCCGATATTTAAGCCCATTGCTTGCGCGATTCCAGTAAAAGAATATCTGTAAGCCAAAACATAAGATGATCCATTTCCTTTTTTGATAGGACCTTCCGTCATCGCTTCCAATCCTGTCAACATACCAAATTGCAGCATGTGTTCTCGTTTGTCGGAATTACCGCTTCTAAAACCTAAATCAAAAACACCCGCATTTGCATTTCCATATTCTGAAGGAAAAGCTGAAGTGAAAAAATCTGAATTTTTTAATAAATTGGTATTGATTCCGCTCACTGGTCCTCCCGTTGTTCCAATCGTGGAAAAGTGATTAGGATTAGGAACATTTAAACCTTCAATTCTCCACAAAACTCCAGCAGGAGAATTGCCTCGAATAACGATATCGTTTCGAGAATCATCTGGCGTACTTACACCTGCAAAATTTGCTGCCATTCGCGATGGATCAGAACGACCACCTGCAAATCGGTTTACTTCTTCTGTACTAAATGAACGACCTGACACACTTGTTAATTCATTGTTAGTTTCGTTTTTTTTGTTTCCAACAATAGTAACTTCCTTGATATCGCTCACTTTTTCTTCCAAAGAAACATCCAAAACTACTTCTTTTCCCGTGGTTACAATTACATTTGGAATAGTAACTTCTTTATAACCAACATATTTGAATTGGATATCATAACGCCCTGGAGCAATATTTTCCAATTTATAAAAACCATCAAGGTCGGTCAAAGCTTTTTTGATGGGATCAGAACCAACTAAAGTGATTAAAACTCCTGGGATTGAACTTTGAGATTGTTTATCAATCACTGTCCCTTTAATAGTTTGACTTGGATTTTGAGCATTTAAAGCCAAAAACGAAACTAAAAAACTAAATAATAAAACTATTTTTTTCATTGCATTTATTTTGAAGCAAAAGTATTTCACTAAAAGCGATTACAAAAGTACAAAATAGATGAGTTGTTGAAAATAAAGGGTGAGTTGTAAATGAAAAGAATTATTATTTCCCTTTCACATAATTCACCTTCACCACCACATGATGAAATTTTGGGAAACTTGTGCCTTTTTCGAATTCTAATTTTTTCAATTCCGCGTGCGCTAATATGGATGCAGGAGTTGAAACAAAACTATCAGGTTTGATTTCTTCCTTTACACTGGTGACTTTTCCGTCGATGTTTACAGCTAATTTAAAATACTTCACACCTGTGTAATTTCCTTTGATTTTAAAATCGTAAGCTGTTACTAATTTGCGATTATCATCTACAATTGCTCCAGAAACCAACTGGGAAAATGAAAATTTAGAGGCAAAGCTTACTAGGATTATCAGAAGAAATTTATTCATTTTTTATTTTTTTGGTAAATTTAGCAATAATTACACCAAAATTCCATTTATAAATTTTAGCATATAAAAATAATAACGCAGGAAAGATAATTAACAGATTTATCCAAACGTCCCAACCTACAATTGGTGGCGAAAAATCTTTCAATAAGGCATCCGTTTGAAAAACTTGCCAATTGTTTGTCAGAATGATACTGGCAAAAATATTATTCGCAGCATGAAAACCCATTGAAAGTTCAATTCCGTTGTCAAAAATTGTGAGCAAACCTAAAAAAAGTCCCGTTCCAATAAAATAAATGAGAATGTATTTTCCAATCAAATCAATCTCAGGATTGTTGATGTGCATCAGCCCAAATAAAATAGAACTCAATAAAAGTGAAATGAGCTTGCTTTTTGTTCCATGAAAAAATTTCTTCATCAAATAAGAACGAAATAAAACTTCCTCGAAAGTTGTTTGAAGTGTCACAAAAACTAAAGAAATCACTAATAAAGGCCAAAATTTGGATGAAAAATTCCATTGAATTTGATTATCACTTTGATATAAATTTAATAGCAAAAAGATGCTCATAATGCTAAACCAAACTAAAAAACTTATAGAAAATCGTTTAAAATCAAACTTTTTTCGAGCAGAAAATAATGAGGAAATTGATTCTTTGTGAATAAATTTAAAGCATAAAACCAAACTCAGCAAAGTGAGCGCAAAAGGAATTAACTGCGAAAGAAAAAAAAGATTTTTTCCAAAAAACAGACTCAATTCATCTAAGGTAAAGGAAGTATTTCCTGTTTTTGTCGAATAATAAATTGGTGCAATGTTAGCTGATAAAATTAACACTAAAGCACAAATTAATAAGGTCAATAAACTGTGAATAAATTCAGAACGGAGAGATTTTCTCTGACCAAAAAAAGAATGTTCAGACATCAATCAAAGCCTTTAAAATCTTCTGGACATTTGTATTTTTCGCGCATTTTTTTGGTGTTTTTAATTCTTTGAAACAACACGCGATTATCCAAATCAATTACTAAACTTACTTCATGTGAACCAATAGAGTTTGTTTTCAAGCGCGAAAGCGTCATATCAAAACTATAAGCAATGCGATATGTTGCTGTGTTTTTAGGATTTAACTGAACTCCAATTGTTGCAATAAAAGAGTCAAAATTATCTCCTGAGAACAAATAATTTTGATTCCTTATCCAAAAACCTGCAAAAAACGGTTTGTTAATTACATTCATTCCGATGGTGAAAGTCTCAAATTTATTTTGACGTTCATAAATTGCGGCCGGAGCATAAATCACTTTATTAATCAAAATATTCCAATTGGTATGACCAACAAATTTAATTGGCAAACGTTCATTATCTCCTAAAAAAGCATCTTTTGGCGATGTTAAATGGTGAAATCCTCCACCCAAGGTACCCATGACTTTACGAAAAACTTGACGAGACTTTTTGTGTGGAGCATTAAATTTTATGGCAAAACCGGAAGCAAAATCACCATAAGTAACTGTTCTCGTTTGCGGGTTTTGGAAAGCAGATGGCTGCACAACTCCATGTACCTCATCCAATTGATCTGAAAAAACCAATTTATTCCAATCGATATATTTATTGACCAAACCTGCCGAAAATCCAATTTGCAATAAGAAATTTTTGGATTCTATTGGACGATACATGTATTGAAAATTAGCGCCTGAAGTTCTTAAAAATCCTTCTCCAGCTACATCTGTATAGGCTTGAAATCCAACACCAACTTTATTGATTGCCTCCGCTTCAACTGAAACAGAAGATGTATTAAATTTACTTGGAATTGGAGTCCATAAACTTCTTGTATTTGCTCTCAAAGTTAATCCATTTCCTATTGCAACCATTCCTGGATTGTAATACGTAGGATTGTTGTAAAACATAGAGAAGTTTGGATCTTGAGCCAAAATCGAATCTGATAAGCCTAAAAAGATGCTTATTAAAAAACTATATGTAAGTATTTTTTTCATAATCATCGAATTACAGTTACTGTTCCAGCTTTTTTGATTCTTCCATCAGGATATTGTTTTCCTTCCCACACTTCAGAAGTCATATAGGTTGCATCAATTTTCCAAACATAGGCATCTTGTTGCACAGGTTCACCTTTATATGTTCCATCCCATCCTTCTGTTGGTCTACCATAAGTATCCAAAGCAGTTGTTTCCCAAATTAAATTACCCCAATCATCGTAAATCATGAGGTGATAAGATTGTAAACCTACACCTTTTGGCAAGAAATGTGATACTTCAAAATCTGGATGCGCTGGATACATAGCATTTCCAACAAACAAACCGTTGTAGTAATCAATTGTAATCAGTTTTATTATCGTATCAGTACAACCATTAATATTATAAGCAATTAAAGTAACATATTCATTTCCGAAATGATCAAATTGATATCTCGGATTTACTTGTGTTGAAGTTGTATCAGTATCTAAAAACCACAAATAGGAATTTGCGTTTGATGAAAGATTAATAAAATCAATTGTACCATTAATTAAATCATCTTCAATGGTATTTACGTAATCAAAATTTGCGATTGGAGTAACCAATATTGTTATTGGCACAGTTGCGAACATAGTATCACTGCATCCGCCATCTCCATAAGCTACAACAGTAACAAAAAAGTCGCCGGAGTTTTCATATTCGTAATTTATAGCACTTCCTGAAAGTACATTTCCATCTCCCATAAACCAACGTGTAGAATCGGCATTAATACTAAGTGAATTACCCGTAAAACTTTCACCTTGACACATGATTTGATTCGATATTACAAAGTTTGCCACAGGTGGTTGGAAAATTGTTACGTCTTTAATTAATGAATCTCGACAGCCATATTGATTTGTAGCAACAAGTTTTATAAAATAGGTACTTGGAACATCATAAAAAACGGAAGGATTTGTCAATACAGACGTTAAGCCATTACCAAAATTCCATAAATAAGATGTTGATCCAACAGACGTATTGCCAACGGTAACCAAACTTGGTAAATGACAAGAATCAACTGACAAAACATCAAAATTAGCTTCAGGAACTGGAAAAACTTGAACTATTTGAGTTATCGAATCTCTACAACCAACATTGTTTTCAACTACTAATTTTACAGTATAATTTCCTGGAGAAGTATATTGATGGCTAGGACTTGATAGTGAAGAAACATTTCCATCACCAAAATCCCAATTGATGAAATTAAAATTCGAACTCGTGTTTGTAAATCCAATTGTTGCTGGAACACATCTAGCAGCAGGAGGAATGGTGAATGAAGCTGTTGGACTAACCACCACCGTAACTGGATGTGTTATACTTGCTTGGCATGCAAACAATGTGCTTGTTCCTGTTAATGTAACATTATAAGTACCGCTATTTTGAAAAATATGAGTTGGATTACTGAAAAAAGAATTTGTTCCATCATCAAAATCCCAAGTTAAATTAGAAACATTCGTTGAAAGATTAGTAAAATTAAATGGTAAACCAGCACAAGCAGAATTTGGTGTAAAACTAAAATCAATATCCGGCTGTGGATGAACTGTAATAGTAGCAAAAGAAGTATCTCTACTACAATCGTCGTTTACAATTAGTCGAACCGTGTATGTTCCTGCTTGCGTAAATACATTTGTAAAACTAGATTGGCTAGAAACATTACCATCACCAAAATCCCAATTAAACTGTGTTGCACCTGCTGAAACACTTGTGAAATCAACAGTTAATGGTGCGCAACCTTCGGTAATATTGGTATTGAAAAATGAATTTACACTCGTCGGTAAAATATGAATGTCATGAAAGGCTGTGTCAACTCCACATTCATTTGAAACGATAAGTCGAATCGTATAGGTTGTATCCTCTAAACCTATCACAAAGACTTGTGTAAATAAGGAATCACTAATATTAGAAGTAACACCATTTCCAAAATCCCAAGAATAATTATCTGGCAATCCTACACTTATATCCGCAAAACTAGCAGTAAAAGGAGAACAGCCAACATCAAATTGAGGACCAAAAATTGCAGTTGGATTAGGCATTACCTTCACTGTGTCTGTTTTTATTACTGTTCCACATTCATTTGTAACACCCAAAGTAATGTAATATGAAGTATCAGCAATAATTCCAGCAATATATGTTTGTGCAGCAGGATTTTGAGCAACAGATACTTGTCCATTTCCAAAATCCCAAGCATAGGTTAAGACACCTAAACCTGAAGATAAATTGTTGAAATTAGCAATTAAAGGCCCACAAGCAGAATCAGGCAATACAGTGAAATCTGCTACCGGAGGTTCACGTACTTCAATAGTTTGACTTAATGAATCTACACAGCCAAAAATTGTTGTTGCAACTAAATTGATATCAAAGAATCCAGTTGAATTGTAAGTATGAATTGGATTCACAGCATTATCAATTGGAGTATTATCGTCAAAATCCCATGCATATTGATCTCCTAAAATTGTATTATTTGTAAAATTCTCAGCAACTCCTAAACAAACAATAGGGTTATAATTGAATAAAACTGTTGGAAGAGGATTTACTGTTGCTAATAAAAAATCAGAATTTGTACATGAATTTGCATCTGTAAAGGTATATGTCATCGGGTAAGCAACACCGTCGTTTAAAGCTGCACTTGGATCAAAAGTTCCAAAATTCACATCTACAATTCCTGTTCCTGACCAAGCTCCTCCAGCAGGTGTGGCAAAAAAATTTACTGCAAAATCAGATTCACAAAAAGTTCGATCTAAACCTGCATCAATAACTGGTAAGTCATGAACGATTAAATTCATAGTATCACGAGTCAAACAATTTCCTCCTCCAAAAGAGTAAACCATTTCATAAGTTCCTGGTACATTTGGAGTGTAATTTCCATTTCCAGCAATGCCCGTTCCTGTCCAAGTTCCTCCAAGCGGTAAACCTGTTAATTGCGTTTGTGTATTTGAAAAACACATTTCTAAATCCAATCCTGCGTCAGCTTGAGATGGATCTACAATAGTAATTAAAACAGTATCTGAAGCATCACAACCAGATAAATTAAATCCATAAACCAATTCAAAAACACCAATTCCATTTGGAGTAAAAACACCACTAGCATCAACATTTAATCCAGTCCAAACACCTCCTGCAGGTGAACTAGGTAGCTGAACTCCTAAAGGTTGATTACAAAGTGTTGTGTCATTTCCTGCATTCACGATAGGTAAAGGATTCACGTTAGCAGTTAAAACATCAGTATTTGAACAATTTGTTATTGGATCAGTATATGTGTATGTTAAAACATGAGCTCCGTTACCTGCAACCATTGGGTCAAATATTCCACTTGGATTTGTTATTCCATTTCCAGACCAAGTGCCACCAAGTAAATTTGGGCTTGTGCTTAAATCTACAGTTCCTCCATCTAAACAAATTGTAAAATCATTACCTGCATCAACTGTTGGAGCAGGATTAATAATGAAATCCATGACATCATCTGTTTGACAGGTTCCACTTCCAAAACTATAGGTCATTGTAAACGTACCTGCAACAGTTGGATCAAAGTCTCCGGTCGCGGTAATTCCTACTCCAGACCACGTACCTCCTAATGGCAAACCAGTCAATTGCACGTTATTCCCATTCTCACAGATAGTAGAATCTGGTCCAGCGTCTGCATTTGTAGGGTCAATAACTGTAACTTGAATGGTATCTTGATTGAAGCAACCATTACCATTTGTAAAAGAATATAACACTTCAAAGGTTCCATTTGTTGAAGGTGTAAATTCTCCTGCTGGATCCGTAACCCCAGGTCCTGACCAAACTCCATTTAACGGTGTAACAGGAGTTAAGGTATTTGCAATCGGTTGATTACACAAAGATAAATCAATACCTGCATCAACTGTTGGCAAGGAATTTACAGTTGCTAAAATATCATCCGAATAAACACATAAAGTTCCTGGATCTGTATAGGTATAAGTCAAAGTATGTGTACCTGAACCTGCTAAACTTGGATCAAAAAGCCCCAAAGCTGTTACACCTGGACCTGACCAAACACCACCAGCGGGAGTTGCAGATACTATCGTAAAAGGAGTATCATCTATACAATTAGTAATATCGTTCCCTGCATTTACGACAGTTATTGGTAATACCGCCAAATTAACAGTCTGAGAGGCACCAGAGCAACTTCCGAAAGAAGCAAAAACAGTATAAACTCCAGCGTTAGCTGCACTTACATTTGTAATAATTGGATTTTGTTGATTTGAGGTAAAACCATTTGGACCCGACCAATTATAAGTTGCATTTGCAACTGGATCTGAGAAAAATTCAGCATCATATCCAGCACAAAGCGGTGTAGCTGTAATTGGATTTAAGGCTGGTGGAACACTATTTACTGTTAAACCAGTGGTTGCAACATCGCTCCCACAACTATTTGTTGCTGTTAATGTAATTGTAAAAGCTCCATTGTTTGGATAGGTAATTGTACCAGGAGATTGCTGATTAGAACTTACAGTAGACGCCCCAGCAAAATTCCACAAGTAACTATTGATACTTTCTTGACAATCATTTACAACTGCTGTTGGAGACACGCTTTGGCCTCCACAAATACTTGAAACTGGATTAATACTGATTTCAGGAGGTCCTTGAGCGATGATTTGTTCGGTATGTGTAATGTTTCCGCAACTATTAGACATAGTTAAAACAATACTATAAATTCCTGGGTCAGTGAACACAAATTCAGGCTCAAGTGAACTAGCATTTGTTCCATTTATAAAATTTCTTGTGCCCGAAAACGGAGAACATGTGGTGTTATCAAATGTAGTAGACCAGCTTCTTGTAACACTGCACACCTGCCCCATCGAAGATAAATCATTTGTTTCCACTTCAAGTGGAATACATCCAGTTGATGGTGTAACAGTAAAATCAGGAACTGGTGCTGCTTCTACACAAACTTGTTGTGTGGCTGTAGCCGTCCCGCATGAATTTCCAGTTGATAAAATAACATCATAAGTTCCTGGATTATTATAGGTGTGTGAAACTACTCCTAAGTTGGTCATTGAAACACTTGTTCCGTCACCAAAATCCCAATTTACATTAGTAAATGTACTACAGGTATTATTAAAACCTGGGGCAGAAGTATTTGTCATCACAGTTGGAACTCCTGCGCAAACAGGTGAAGGAGTTGTGAAACTAGGGACAGGAGCAATAAATACTCTAATCGGATTGATAGAAGCAACCGAAACATCACAGAAATTCACCGCTGTAATGGTAAAGGTATAGGAGCCTCCACCTACTCCACATGAAGGAGTTGTATAAGAATGACACAATTGATTCGGCGGTGGATGTGGCAACGTATCTACTGGAGTGCCATCACCATAATCTACTAAATATATTGTTGTTGGGTGATTAGCACCAAAATTATTTAATGGAAAACAAATACTTAAAGGTGCACAACCGGTTGTCCCTCCTGGATTTGCAGCACCAATTGACGGATTCGTGATATTTCCGACAGACAATGTCAAAGAATCTGAACAACCATTTGCTCCATCAACGATATATATCATATTAAAAACCTCCACTGTACCATAAGTATGTGAAACTCCACCTCCAGGAAAACTATTAGCTGAAAAATTTGCACTTCCATCACCCCATTGAATGGTGTAATTTGTAACATCTGGTGGCAAGGTTGGCGTAATATCAAACACATTCATATTAAATGCATTACCATCACAATTTCTAAATCCATTATTGGGGTCAATCAAATTTGCGCCAGGAGTTTGCCTAACTGTTACGGTTTTTACGATTGTATCAGTACATCCATTCACATCCGTTGCTACAAGCTGAACATCAAAGGTTTCTGTTGCTCCTCCATTCGAAATAAATTCATGTATTGGATTTAAATTTGTTGATGTGTTATTTACTCCCGAGGCAGTATTTCCAAAATTCCATTGAAAAGTTAGTCCAGTTCCAGTTGAGGTGTTTGTGAAGGTTTTTGGCAAATTAGCGCATTGATTATTACCTCCAGAAAAATTAAAATTTGCATTTGGTCCATTGTTACATTGACCAAAATAAAAACGCGTAATACCCATTAAAACAAGGAGTAAAAATGTCGTTTTAAGTTTTAATCTTTTGTAAATCTTTACCATGAAAAGTAAGTTAATAATCCTAGTTTATAGTATTGTTAAGACGCTAAATTAATAAAATCGTTGTGTAAATATATTAAAAAATTATGAAAATTTAAAATTTTACTATGCGAACATAATATTTTTTATTAACGTTTTTCCCGATTAATCAATATTTGTTAAACTTTACTAAAAATAACTTTCAATTTGTTAAAAATCTTTATCTTTGCCGAGTATTATTTAAACACAACAAAATGGCTGAAGTACAAGCAGGGATTGAAATCCAAGAAATCTTAGACCAATTAGGTATTGAGCAATTAAATCGTGGAGCATCAACAGGTGCCTATTGGTTGCATACACGTGGTGAAAAAATTGACTCATATTCTCCAGTAGATGGAAAATTAATTGCATCAGTTAGTTCGGCATCAGAATCAGATTATGAAGCTTTAATTTTAAAATCTCAAGAAGCATTTAAAGTTTGGAGAACTATTCCTGCGCCAAAAAGAGGTGAAATAGTACGTCAATTAGCTGAAAAATTAAGAGATTACAAAGAACCACTTGGAAAACTTGTTTCTTACGAAATGGGTAAATCTTTGCAAGAAGGTTTAGGTGAAGTACAAGAAATGATTGATATTTGTGACTTCGCAGTTGGTTTATCTCGTCAATTATACGGATTAACAATGCATTCTGAAAGAGCAAATCACAGAATGTACGAACAATATCACCCACTTGGAATCGTAGGAATTATTTCTGCATTTAACTTCCCAGTTGCGGTTTGGAATTGGAATACAGCTTTGGCTTGGGTTTGTGGAGACGTTTGTATTTGGAAACCATCTGAGAAGGCTCCATTAACTGCAATTGCTTGTCAAAAAATCACGGAAGAGGTTTTTACTGATAACGATGTTCCAGAAGGAGTTTCTTGCTTAATTATTGGTGATGCTGAAATCGGAAAATTATTAACAGCAGATAAAAGAGTTCCTTTAATTTCTGCAACTGGATCTACTCGTATGGGTAAATCTGTTGGACAAGTTGTTGGAGAAAGATTGGGTCGTTCTTTATTGGAATTAGGAGGAAACAATGCAATCATCATTACTCCAACTGCTGAATTGAAAGTAGTTGTTCCTGGTGCTGTTTTTGGAGCTGTTGGAACTGCTGGACAACGTTGTACTTCTACAAGAAGATTAATTATTCACGAAAGTGTTTACGATACGGTTCGTGATGCTTTAGTAAAAGCTTATGGACAATTAAAAATTGGAAATCCATTGGATGAAAACAATCACGTTGGACCATTAATTGATAAAGATGCAGTTGCTGCATATGAAAATGCTTTGAAAAAAGTTGTTGCAGAAGGAGGAAAATTAATTGTTGAAGGAGGTGTTTTATCTGGAGAAGGCTACGAATCTGGATGTTACGTGAAACCAGCAATCGCAGAAGCAGAAAATCACTTCGAAATTGTTCAACATGAAACTTTTGCTCCAATTTTATATTTGATGAAATACAAAGGTGGTGTTGAAAACGCAATCGCTTTGCAAAATGGTGTTCCACAAGGATTATCATCAGCAATCATGACAAATAACTTAAAAGAAGCTGAAGCATTCTTAGCTGCAAGTGGATCTGACTGTGGTATTGCTAACGTAAACATCGGAACTTCTGGTGCTGAAATCGGTGGTGCTTTTGGTGGTGAAAAAGAAACTGGAGGGGGACGTGAGTCTGGTTCAGATGCTTGGAAAGTATACATGAGAAGACAAACAAATACAATCAATTATTCGGATAGTTTGCCGTTGGCACAAGGAATTAAGTTTGATTTAGATTAATTAATTGAACCATATAAGACATATAAGTTTTTTATATTAAAGAACATATGTTTAAGGTCAATTAAGAATATATAAAAGGAAGCTGTTTCGAAAGGAACAGCTTTTTTGTTGGAATTATTTTCCCGCTGATGGACGGGGATTTCTTCGCAGATTTGTACAGATTTTACTAATTATAAAAACTTAAAATTTGTTTTAATTCCTCCAAATATTGCTCATTTTCACTCATCCCATTATGTCCAAATCCTTTCAATGGAATTAATTTGTCTTTAGCTTGAAATAATTTTTTCAACTTTAAAGAAGAAGAAAAAGGAATTAAACCATCATTTTTTCCATGAAAGATAACTATTGGCATTTTACATTTAGGCAAGTATTTATTCGTTTCAAACTTATATTTTAATAAAAAAGATGGTAGAATTGAAAATTTATACGCCATCAAATCTTCCAAATTGTAATAAGGTGCTTGTAAAACCAGTAAATCAACTTGCTGTCGAGATGCCAATTTAGTTGCTGCAAAAGTTCCAATTGAATAGCCCAAGATGATCTTTTTGGAATAGTTTTTTGCCCCTACAAATTCTAAAAAAACATGTTCAACATCAGAATAAAATTGTGCCTCACTAAAAATTGTGCCTGAACTTTTTCCATAAGCGCGGTAATCTAACATCAAAACATCATAGCCCAAATCGGTGTATACCACTGCTACATCACCCCAAGATTTAAGTGAACCAGCATTTCCATGTAAGTAAAATACTAGCCCCTTGCAAGTATCAGCCTTAAAATGCAAGGCATTCAAATTATACCCGTCTTTTGTTTTAAAGTTTAATTCTTCAAACTCAGAATTAAAACTAAATTCATATTTTTTGGCAAGTTTATCGGGTACAAAAATGATACTTTCTTGATTGAAATAAATCAAAACGCAAAATAGTACATACAAACTCAAAAGTCCAATTAGAAACTTGACCCAAAATTTTTTCATCAAGTAAATATAGGATATATTTATGAAATTTACTCCGCTACCATTTTTGAAAACAATTCATAAGCTCCTTCAACAACAAAACTTTTCCCTTTTAAATGCTTGCTGTTTTCAAAAGAAACGGCAACAAATTCATCGTTTTGACCTAAGACTTCGACTTCAATAGCTTTGAAATAGGAGGTTGTTCCCTTTTTTTCAATCAACATGAAAATTAAGTTTGTTCCTTTATTGTTGATGACGGCTGAAGCTGGTAAAGACAAGAAATTTTGAGCTGAAGTTTTGATGTTTGCCTTAAAAAAGGCTCCTGGGATAATTTCACTATTTTCTTTGTCAAAATGCCCATGTACTTTAACGGTTTTGTCTTGCGCAATATCATGTCCAATCAAATAAACCGTTCCACCCATGGTTTCTTTTTTGTTGGAAAAATTCATGGTGATTTTTTGACCTTCAGTAACTAAATTGATATCTTTTTCATACACAAACAATTCTGCATGAGCATGTTGGGTGTCAATTAATTCCAATAATTGATCTTGTGATTGTACATAAGAACCCATTTGAACATTAACTTTCGTTACAATTCCATTAAATGGCGCTTTGAGTGAAATCGTTGTTTGAATTGAATTTTCATTAATTCCAGCCACATTTACACCTGCCATGGAGAGTTTACTTTTTAAACCTGTTTGTTTCGCTTTAGAAGTCAAATAATTTGCTTTCGCTTCTTGGAAATTTTTAGCACTTGTTGCTTGTTGTTTGTACAATAAATCTTGTCGCTCGAATTCAGCTTTCAAAAATTCTAAGGCACTCTGATTTTCTAGGTAATCCTGCTGCATTTGCAAAATACTTGGGTCTTCGATTTCAATTAAAGTTTGACCTTTTTTCACTTTCATTCCATCTAAAATGTGAATTTTCTTTACAAAACCTCCAAATTTAGCTGTGATTACTGTTTTGTTTTGTGGCGGAACTTCCACTTTTCCAAATGCGTGAACAATTGGTGCAAATTCACGTTCTTCTAAGGAACTCATTGTGATTCCATTGAATTTAATTTGTTGGTCTGTTAATGTTAATTCCTTTGAAGTTTCTTCTGCAACAACTTCTTCTTTTGCTCCAGAACATGCAACTAAAAATCCAATTAGTGCAGTTGAAAATATGTATTTTAAATTTTTCATGATGTAATTTTATATCTTTTAAATAATGCTATTGTCACCTCCCCTGCCCCTCCTCACATTTCGACAAGCTCAATGTCAGGATGGAGGGCGCTTCCTTAATTTTGATTTTTGAGCCAATTCAAGTAAATGATTTCCTGATTGAGTTCATTTTCGATATTTGTTGTTTCAATAGCTGAATTCAAAATCAATTGTTGGGTATAAATCCATTCAATTTGTGAAATTTCACCATTTTGAAATGCAAACATGGTTTTTTGCTTCAATAAATCATTGTTCTTTTTGACTTCATTTTCATACACTTCAAAACGCTTTTGAATGGATTGAAAATTCTTGTAATGCTTCACATATTCGTTTTCCAATTGAAGTTTGTATTGTTCAAATTCCAATGAATTCTGTGATTTTTGAATATCCAAAGCTTGATTTTTGCGTTTTGTTGCTGCATTAAAAATCGGAACACTCAAACCCGCTTGAATACCTTGAAAACGTTTGCTTCCGTCAAAATACACTTCATTCCCATTAATTTGCTGCACACCAATTAAAGTCTGATTAAAATAACCCAAACTGATATCTGGAAATGCATAATTGCGATTCAATTTCTGTTGTAAACTCAACTCTTGCTGATTGAAATCAAATGTTTTTGTCAATAAATGCTGACTGAAATTCAACTGACTCTCAAAAAGAACAGCTTTTGCTTCATTCAATTTTGGTTCTACAAGAAAAACTTTTCCAATAAGCACTTGCAAATCTAACTGGGCGTTAACGAATAATTCTTGCTGGCGAATCACTTTTTGAGCCAATTCCAATTGCTGATTTTGAAATAACAAATAATCCATCGGGCTCACATCTTCCGCTTGCGAACGAATTTTCATTTTTTCTCCTATTTTTGTCAACAATGAATCTTGTGATTGCACTAAAAGCAACTGTTTTTTAGCAAAAATTAAATTTTGATACATCAGACGTATTTGCAAAGCTAATTTAGCTTTATAAACTTGGTTATCAATCTCTGCCCTCTGTGATTTCACAGTTCCCATATCTTTTTCCAAACCAAAAACTGTCGGGAAAGGAATGGATTGATTCACCGTAAAATTGTTATCCGTGCGATTTGCAGAGTTGTATTGCCCCATCATGAATCCAAAATTTGTTTTGGGAACGAATAAATTTCCTTTAGCAATTGTAATTTGCCTTTCGGATTCCAAATTATTAGCAGCAATGTTTTTGTTATTTTCAAAAGCTAATTTGATGCAATCTTCAACAGTCATTTCCTGTGAAAACAAAGCATTTGAAACAAACAAAAATGCCAAAATAGAAAGTGTTTTTCTTGTTCTAAGCATAAGTTTTTGATTTGACAGTAAATATAAAATCGGCAATATGAAAAGCGTTAAAAATGTTGCACTGACCAAACCACCAATCACGACCGTTGCTAAAGGTTTTTGAACCTCTGCCCCACTTCCATGAGAAATTGCCATTGGTAAAAATCCAAGTGACGCTACCATTGCTGTTAACAAAACTGGACGTAAACGAGCACGAGTGCCTTTCAAAACAACTTTGAGTAAGCTTTTTTCTCCTCCATTTTTGATGGAGTTAAATTCAGCAATCAGAACAATTCCATTTAAAACGGCTACACCAAATAGGGCAATAAATCCAACTCCTGCAGAAATTGAAAAAGGCATATCCCTTATCCACAAGGCAATAATTCCGCCTATGGAAGCCAAAGGAATCGCGGTAAAAACCAATGCCGCTTGCTTAATCGAATTAAAGGTAACGTAAAGTAAAATAAAAATCAAGAGCAAAGCAACTGGAACTGCAATCATCAATCGTGCTCGAGCACTTTCTAAATTTTTAAAAGTTCCCCCAAAAGTTGTTTGATAACCTGGCTCAAAAACGATTTGTTTATCAATTTTTGATTTCAATTCCTCAATAATACTTCCAACATCTCTTCCTCGCAAATTAAATCCAACAATAATTCTACGTTTGGTGTCGTCGCGTTGAATTTGACTTGGACCAATTTTGTATTCCACATCCGCCAATAATTCTAAAGGAACTTGATCTCCATTTGCATTTGTAATCATTAAAGATTTTAAATCATCAATTGAATTTCTGGAATCAAACTCATTTTTGATCACCAAATCGAAGCGTTTTTCCCCTTCAAAAATCAAACCTGCATTTTTTCCAGCAAAAGAAGTATTTATAACGTCGTTTACTTCTTCAATGGTAACATTATAGAAAGCTAAATTTTGATGATTGAAGGAAACAATCAACTCTGTAAGTCCTGTCACTTCTTCTACGTACAAATCTTGTACACCTTGAATCGAAGTTGCAATTTTTCCAATTTTCTTAGCGTAAGCTGATAATTTATCTAAATCTTCACCGTACACTTTCACAACAACATCTTGTTTGGCTCCTGTCATCAACTCGTTGAAACGCATTTGAATCGGTTGCTGAAATCCAAATTCTACTCCTGTAAAGTAGGACTCCAATTTGGCTTGCATTTTTTCAGCTAATTCTTCTTTCGTTTCTGCGGAAGTCCACTCTTTTTTGTCTTTCAAAATGACCATCAAATCGGCTGCCTCCATAGGCATTGGATCCGTTGGAATTTCAGCCGAACCAATTTTTCCAATTACTTTTTTCACTTCAGGGAAATTATCTTTTAAGATTTTGGAAGCTTTTCCGGTGGTTTCAATCATTTTGGTAAGACTAGAACCAGGTGGAAGTCTTGTTTCCACAGCGAAATCGCCTTCATCTAATGTTGGGATAAATTCTGAACCTAAATTCATGAAAATTACAACACTGATAACAAAAACAGAAGCTAAGGCAATCAAAACCAAACGCTGATGGCGAATTGTAGCTTGTAAAGTTGGAATGAATTTTTTCGTTACAAAAAGAATGAGTTTGTCGCTGATGTTAATTTTGTTTTTAAAATCCTTCTTCAAAACCAAGGAAGAAATCATTGGAATATAGGTTAAAGACAAAATAAATGCTCCCAAAATGGCGAATAAAACCGTTTCCGCCATTGGTTTAAACATCTTCCCTTCTACACCAATTAGTGTCAACAATGGCAGATAAACCACCAAAATGACCAATTGACCAAAAACCGCACTATTGCTAAATTTCGAAGCTGAAAAAATCACAACTTCATTCATTTCGCCTTGGGCATATTTCTTGGTTCCCCGATGGTGAATGATGTGCAATGTGGCTTCAACTATGATAACAGAACCATCTACAATCAAACCAAAATCGATTGCGCCTAAGCTCATTAAATTTCCAGAAACGCCGAAAATATTCATCATTGAAATGGCAAACAACATCGCTAATGGAATAATCGAAGCAACTATTAATCCCGCGCGCAAATTTCCGAGTAACAAAACCAAAACGAAAATCACAATCAATGCACCTTCAATCAAATTAGTTGTAACAGTTGAAATCGCATTGTTGACTAATTTCGTTCGATCTAAATATGGTTCGATAGAAACACCTTTTGGTAAAGATTTCTCAATTTCTTCTATTCTCGTTTTTACATTGGCGATTACTTCCGACGAATTTGAGCCTTTCAACATCAAAACAATTCCTCCAACTGCTTCTCCTTTGTCTTGATTTGTCAATGCTCCAAAACGCAAAGCAGATCCAATCTCAACTTTTGCAACGTGTCTCACCAAAATAGGAACACCACTTTCATTTTCCTTGATTTTGATCGATTCGATATCGCTTTTAGATTTTAACAACCCTTGTGTACGAATATATGTGGTCGTATTTTCTTTTTCGATATATCCTCCACCATCATTCTGATTGTTTTGATTTACTGCTTGAAAAAGTTCACTAACTGAAACTCCCATCCGCTTCAATTCTTCGGGAACTATTCGAATTTCATATTGTTTCAATTCACCACCAAAACTACTGATATCGGCCACACCTTTTAAACCAAGTAATTGACGTCGAATCATCCAATCTTGAATGGTACGCAATTCTTTAGCATCAAATTTCTTTTCGTAGCCTTTTTTTGGCACCAAAATGTACTGATAAATTTCACCCAATCCAGAACTCAAAGGAGCCAAAGACGGTTCTCCTAAATGAGCTGGAATTTGGGTTTTGGCTTCTATCAACCGTTCTCCAACTTGTTGACGTGCCCAGTAAATATCAGTTTTTTCAGAAAAAACAACAGTCACAACACTTAATCCAAATCGGCTAAAGGAACGAATTTGTTCCACCTCTGGAATGGTCGCCATCGTTTGCTCGATAGGAAAAGTGACGAACTTCTCCAAATCCTCAGCACCTGTTGATGGCGACGTAGTTAGAATTTGAACCTGATTGTCTGTGATGTCAGGAACGGCATCGATTGGCAATTGTTGGAGTGAAAATATTCCCCAAGCAATTAGCGCGATTGTCAGTAGAATAACAAAAAGTTTGTTGTTTACCGACCATGCAATAATTTTATTGAACATGAAATACAGTTATGAATTTAAAAAATTTAAGTTTGTGAAATCTTCAAAAAAAACTCACTTTCAAAAATACTAGATTTTCGCTTTAAATTTAAATTCTTGGGGGATTCCAAATGGAAGCTAATTTTTGTGAATCAGCAAATTGTGGTTCAGCGTATTTTACTTTCTCTGAAAATATAACTTGCGTAAATTCCACCACTGGAGAAATTTTCACCTCATTCAAACTCAGGTGAATTGCTGTTGGGTTTATAGTTTTGAAAGGCAAATTTTTGTGCTCTTTGTTTGAAGAATCTGCGTTTTTTGAATAATGTTCTTTCAAAAAATCTACAAAACTAGCAAACGAAATTCCATTTTCTTGATGGTGATTCGTGTAATGATGCAGCATATCTCCTACTTTAAACAACTGTGCTCCTTGCAAATTTGGCGCAAGAGTCAAAATTGAAAATAGAAAAACCCACGATATAAGAATCACTCTCATATTGCAAAGGTAGAAATAAATTCGTTCAGAAAATAAAATATATGTTAAATGTGGGTGACTAGAGTTACATTGGAGTCTCTTGTGCTTATTTCGCCCTTTCAGGGCTTATAGGAATTATGTGTTTTTTATAATTTTGGGTTTGACCCAATATTCTGGATATTGCGACCCTTCGGGCCTGTGTTCCTTTGAAAGAAAAAAAGTACAAAAAACAATAAAAATAAATTTCATTATTTAAAATTTTCTTATTAAATTAGCTAAACTAAAAATCTTTTCGAGCCCTGAAAGGGTGACCTAAAAAATGATGGACTTGTTCCATCACAAAACAACTTAATACAAAACCAAGCCCTGAAAGGGCGCAATGCAACAAACCTATGGGACAATCATTAGTCAAAAACTACCTTCATATCGTGTTTAGTACAAAGCACAGAGCGCATCTTATAGATGAAGAAATCGAAAATGAACTTTATGCCTATTTAGGAGGGATTTGCAAAAAATTAGAGTGTTACGCAGTCCAAGTTGGTGGATTTACAAATCACATACACATTCTTTGTGTGCTATCTAAAAAGGTTACATTAATGAAATTAATGGAAGAATTAAAATCTCATTCTTCCAAATGGATTAAAACAAAAGGAGAAAAATATGCAAATTTTTATTGGCAAGATGGATATGGAGCCTTTTCAGTTAACTATCGGAACTTAGAGGTTGTTGTAAATTATATCGTTAATCAAAAAGAACATCATAAAAAGAAAGTATTTCAAGATGAATATTTAGAATTTTTGAGAAAATATGATTTGGAATTCGATGAAAGGTATGTTTGGACGTAATTTAGTTTTAGTGATTTTATTTCGCCCTTTCAGGGCTGAGATGTGCTGCGTTTATTTTTAATATAGGGTTTTACCCCATATTTGAATATTACGACCCTTCGGGCCTTATTTAATTTCCTTTGTAAAATACGATGATGGACTCAAGCCAAAATTTTATTAATTTCTATTTTGAATATTTTGTCTAGCCTAGATTAATTAATGATTTAACAAAGCCCTGAAAGGGTGTATTCAAAAAACGATGGATGCATTCCATCGTTAAAAATACTAATATGATAACCAAGCCCTGAAGGGGCGCAATAATTCTATCTTCAACCTTTTTATGAAAAATTACTTACTTTTGATTTTAAAAGTCTTCAATTTTAAAAACTAATGAATTCCATCCAAATCGAAAAAGTTAATCCCTCACATCTTATATCACTCCAACAAATTGGGCGTAAAACATTTCTAGAAACATTTGGCAACGCTAATTCTGAAGAAGACATGCAAAACTATTTGGAAGAAGGTTTTTCAAAAGAAAAATTAACTTCCGAACTTGAAAATAAGGATATTGAATTTTATTTTGCCATCTTAAATTCTGAAATCATTGGCTATTTGAAAATCAATTTTGCCCAGGCTCAAACAGAAATTAAAGACAAAAATGCACTAGAAATTGAACGCATTTATGTACTTCAAGAATTTCATGGCAATCAAGTTGGTCAAGTACTTTTTGAAAAAGCGCTCGAAGTTGCAAAAGACAAAAAGCTTTCTTATATTTGGTTGGGCGTTTGGGAAGAAAACCTTCGTGCAATTCAATTCTACCAAAAAAATGGTTTTGTGGCCTTTGATAAGCACATTTTTAAGCTGGGTGAAGATTTACAAACAGATGTGATGATGAGATTGAAACTGGAAAAATGAAAACCCTTCAAACACAGCGCCTCTACCTCAGAGAATTCACAATCGAAGATGCCACACATTTTTACGATTTAAATCTCGATCCTGAAGTGATAAAACATACAGGTGATGAGGCTTTTAAAAGTATCGCCGAAGCGAAAATATTCTTAGAAAATTACGACCACTACCAAAAGTATAGATTCGGCAGATGGGCAGTAATTGATAAATCAAACGAAGAATTTTTGGGTTGGTGCGGTTTAAAATATTCTCCAGAAAAAGACGAAGTAGATTTAGGATTTAGATTTTTTCAAAAATACTGGAACAAAGGTTTTGCAAGTGAAGCAGCTCAAGCTTGTTTAAATTATGGATTTAATGAATTAAATTTACTCCAAATTGTAGGGAGAGCTATGAAGGAAAATGCCGCTTCGATTAGGGTTTTAGAAAAAGTTGGGATGAAATTTTTAGCTGATTTTGACTTTGATGGAAATGAAGGTGTAATTTATAAAATTGAAAAAGATGAAAATGAAAAACCTTAACACCAATTTACTTTTTTTGCTTTTATTCAATTCTTTATTTTTCTCTTGCACGAACTCAAACAAAAAAATCAGAAAATAATGATTTAAATAGTTGGTCAAATTCTGAACCTAAATCAATCACAATTCTGTGTGAAAATCAAAAAGATAACGCCCCACTTTTTGATGCTTTCAAGGCAGAATTAGAAAAAAATAATTTCAAAATAGAAGAATTAAAGCAAAACAATGGCGCTGGTTTTGACAATTGTGAAGAAAACTCAATTATTTCGATGAAAGGCAAAGGAGTCAGATCCTATTTTGCAAGAAGTTCTAAACCATCAAAAAATACCGAAGACTTTTTCCCAGATTTTCACCTAAACGTGTTTGAGTTTCCGAATGAAAAAATCGCCCAAGAAAAATTTGAAATCATGGATAAAGCTTTGCAGTCGGACGGAAGATTTTGTAACGGAAAAGCTCCACAAATATTAGTAATCAATAAAAATGAAGTGTTTTTACTCAGCACTCGAGCGGAAATGTTCCGTGGTTATATCGAAGATTACGCTAAATTTATCAAAAGCTACAAATAACTATTTTCCGAAAAATCTCCACTTAGTTTTTAAGGCAGATCGTCTAAAATCGTCTAATAATTCAGTGACATTTTGACCTCCTAATTTCTTCTGAAATTTATAGGTTCCTTTGCCGATTTTGTAATCAAATTCATCTTCAAAAATTGGAATTACAGACAAAAAATTCACATTTTTATCCGTTAATTCTACTGTTGTAAGTTCCTTTTCCAAAAACCAAGGTTCGTTCATGAAAAAATACGATTGACTCATGCGTTCTGAAATTGGACCCAAAGGATTTGAAAATGGAATGGTATGTCCAATTCCAAACCACGTGTTTTTTTCCAACAAATGCTTTTGAAGTTTGTACAAAACTTTGAAAACCCAATTCATACCTTCGTCGTTTTGATCTTCAATATCCCAGTAACTTGGCAAACAAAAATACAATTCGTTGTGCTCTCGACCAATAAATTTGTCTAAAACGGGCATCTTGTATTCACTCAAACCATTCGTCATCAACACTTTTACCTTTGAACGCATTTGAATGTCAACAAGTATAAATGGATAACGCTCAATTCCCTCTAATTTCGGGTCATTATTTGTATTTCCTGTAAAAAACACTTCTTGAACATTTTCTGCTCCAAAACGACTGATAAGTTCTTCTTTGACTAAATTCATGGTACGATTTGCTCCAAGGTATTCCAAAATTCTTTACTAGATGGAATGGCTCCTTGCTCAATTAATTGGTGTATTTCTAATTCTCTATTAGAAGTGTATTTTTTGCTACTTTTAAAAAAAGATAAATCTTTAGCGTTATTTTTCAAGGCTTCATGTAAACTTTCAACCGTGCTTAAATCCAAATTTTCATTGTTTTCAATTTGAATTACTTTCAAAAAAATCTGTTCTTTATCATAATGAAACACAAAGCAAGCATCTTTTGTTCGCTTTTCAAAATATTTCATATTCTCATAAACACGTTGCAGCACTTGATCACTGAAAACCCCAACCAATTCCAAAGCTTTATCTGGATTATCTTGATTGATTTTCACCCATTCTTCCGCATAAACATGATTGAGAATTAAAAATTGCTTTAATTCTTCTTCAAAGTGAATCAATTCTTCATCAGAAAGGTAACGAAACTTAGGCATAATTTTATTTTCCTGGAGTGAAACCTGTGTTTGAACCCTCAACTACTTGAATTCCGTATTCGAATTTTTTCTCCACGATGACTTTGCCTTTTTTATCGTAAATTTTCATCTTGCCATGCTTCAAGCCTTCTTTGTAATCAACTTCGGACACAATTGCTCCACGACGGTCAAATTCTTTCATTTTACCATCTAATTTCCCGTTCTTAAAAGATTGCGTATTTGCCGCTACTTTTCCTCCTGGATAATAAGTTGTCCAAACTCCATTTTTTTCGCCATTCTTATAATCACCTTCTTCCATTTTTTTGGAATCACGTTCAGAATAGGTTTCAGAATGACCATTTTTGATGCTTTCGTATACAACATGGCCTTTGTAAACACCGTCGTATTTCAACTTGGTTTTTTTCTTTATAACTTTATAGGTTTCCATATTTTTCGGAAATCCATTTTCAAAATAATCTACCCAAGCTTTATCTTTTAAACCGTTTTTATAAAAACCTGTCAATTTCAATTTTCCCGAAGGATAATAGGATAACCATTCACCATTTAATTCTCCAGCTTTGAAAGTAGATTTATTCTTCAACTTACCATTTTCCCAATGATTCAACCACTCCCCTTCTTCTTTTCCGTTAGAATAATTTCCTGACATCAAAAGTGTTCCATTTTCATACCAAGTTTCCCATTTTCCGTTTTTCTCGTCTGATTTGTAGGTTCCAACTTTGAATTTAGAACCGTCACGGTAGTAATAATTCCAATTTCCATCTTTCTTATCTTCCTTAAATTGAGCCGTATACGATAATTCTCCCGTTGGATACCAATAAGTCCAAGTTCCTTCTTGTTTACCATTCTTGAACGTACCAGACATATCACGAGTACCCTTGTTTGTATACCAAGTCCAGACACCGGTTTTTTGATTATTTTTAAAATAACCTTCAGTACTCAATTTTCCATTATCGAAATAATACTCATATTTACCGTTTAGACTATCATTTACATAATGACTTACTTTTTCTAAATCTCCTGTATAATAGTAATATTTCCACTGACCTTCTTTTTTTCCTTCTTTGAAAAAACCGTTCATTAAATCGTAACCATAGATACTTCTTTCAACGAATTCTCCATTTGGCAAGCCATTTTTGTAAGTATAATACTCTTTTAACGTTCCTGTATTGTAGAAATAAGTTGCTAATCCATTTCCATCTATAACCTTTTGCGTATGCAAAGAATCTGGTAACCAAAATTGTTGTAAATATTTTGTTGAATCAATATACTCTTCAATTGCCTGAGCTCTTCCGTCAGGATAAAAAGTCTTTTTGAAGCCTACTAATTTATCTTTCAAATAATTTGCCTCAACAGCTAAATTTCCTGTTTCAAACCATTCACGATAGATGCTATCTTGTTTATCCATTCTAAAGTAACCTTCACTTCTTGGTTTCCCATTTGGAAAACTTAAACTCACTTTACCATTGAGTTGTCCTTTGTAATAATTTCTTACTTCAATTACATTTTCGTCTTTGTCGTAATATTCCCATTTACCATGTTTCAGGGTTGTTTCTCCCAATGGATCTTTGTAATATGCCCCTCTCGCTTGGATTTTTGTTTTGGCGAAATCCCAATATAAGGATTCTTTTTTTGTTAAATTTTCCTTCAAAACTTCTTGAGAAAGAACACTCAAGCTACTTATTAAGCATAAAATAAACGGAAAATAATATTTAATCATCATTTTTTAAGATATAATGAAATTTCAGGGGAAAGTTACATTTTTGATAATATGGTTTGAATCAGCAATACCACTCCAAATCCAAATAAAATTGCGCCATTAAAATGACTCAAAGACTTCAAAACCTTATCGTTAATAAAAGGTCTTAATTTTTTTGCTCCTATTATTTTCAATACATCAATAGAGAAAAACACAGTTAATAGCACACCTATGTAGATCAACATCAATGTTGAAAAATCCATGTTTAAATCACTTTTAGCTCCCCAAGTCATTACAGAAAACCAATAAAAAATAACCATCGGATTAAGGAAGTTTAGAAAAAAACCTTTGATAAAAAGCATAACATAATCTCTTCTCGAGTGGGAAATATTTTCTAAATCTTTCACGGACGTTTCCTTAGGTGTTTTGAAAAAAGTGACAATTCCAAAAACCAACAACATAACTCCACCAACGATTTTTAGAATTATTTCATTTTCTCCCTTTGTAAGTGAAGAAACTTCAGCAAAGAAAATATATGCGACAAAAATATAGATTAGATCAGAAACCAATACCCCCAAATCAAAGGTTAAGGCCGCTCGAATACCTTTTCGAATACTTGTTTCAAGTAAAACGAAAAATACTGGCCCAATCATAATACTTAATATGAACCCAGTAATAACGGCTTTTATAATGACTTCTGTCAACTTTAAATTTCTTGTTTGTTACAAAGATAGTATTTTTAAGATAATTTTTCAATTTGAAAAGTCATTTTGATTAAAAAATCAAACATTTTAGATCAAAAAAGTTAATTTTTTTGTAGATTTGTCACTAAAATAATATTTGTTGAACTCACTTTACTTCAAAAAAAATGGCTTTAGATAAAAATGGAATTGCTAAACGTATTGCACAAGAATTGAAAGATGGATGGTATGTAAATTTAGGTATCGGTATTCCAACTTTAGTTGCAAATTATATTCCGGAAGGAATTGAAGTTGAGTTTCAATCTGAAAATGGCATTTTAGGAATGGGTCCATTTCCTTTTGAAGGAGAAGAAGATCCAGATTTAATAAACGCCGGAAAACAAACCATTACTGCAACAAAAGGTGCAGTTTATTTTGATTCAGCAATGTCATTTGCAATGATTCGTGGCCAACATGTTCAATTAACTGTTTTAGGAGCCATGGAAGTTTCTCAAAATGGAGATATCGCCAATTGGAAAATACCTGGAAAAATGGTAAAAGGAATGGGTGGAGCAATGGATTTAGTTGCTTCAGCAGATAACATTATTGTTGCCATGATGCATTCCAATAAAGCGGGTGAATCTAAAATATTGAAGGAATGTACTTTACCACTAACTGGCGTAGGTTGTGTGAAAAAAGTTGTCACAGAAATTGCTGTTTTAGAAATAAAGGATGGAAAATTTCACCTCATCGAAAGAGCACCTGGTGTTAGTGTTGAAGAAATTATTTCCAAAACTGAAGGCGAATTGGTAGTTCCTGACTTTGTTCCAGAAATGAATATTTAAAAACTTGTTTCTAGCTAAACACATGTTTGTCAAGGATAAAGGTAGACAGACAACATTTTTGCTTACTATTTTAATCTTAAGTTGGTATTTTTTTGATTGCATAATTAATATCAATTCAAAATTACTTACTGGAGGAAGTGACGGTTTACAAGCCTACTACACCTCGCTTTATCATTTAAAATTTGATTCGAGTTTCTGGCATTTCCAAGGAATGAATTATCCCTATGGAGAAAGTGTATTTTATACAAACGGTCAACCTCTAATAATCAATTTACTCAAATTTATTCAACCCATACTAGACCTTTCAAATTATGTTGTAGCTATACTTAATTTGCTGATAATTACATCTTTTGTCGTCTGTTCTAACTACATTTATCTGATTTTTAAACTTTTAAAATTAGATACGATTTGGGCAATTCTTTTTGCACTTGCAATCACATTTTTATCCCCACAATTAACCCGTGTAAATGGACATTTGACATTAGCATACATCTGTGCAATTCCTATGTATATTTTTTATACACTAAAATTTACAAATGACATAAACTTCAAAACCTCTTTAAAATTAGGAATTGTTTCACTTTTTTTCCTATTTATTCATCCCTATTTTATTGTTTTTTATTGTTTCATTACTTTTCCTTTTTGTATATTTTTAGTATACATGAAGAATTTGAAATTTTTTGATCTAATAAAACATCTTGGTATTCAAATTATAATTCCCATTGTCTTATTTGTTTCATTACAAAGTTCAGATGTTAGCGACAGGCCAAAATTTCCATTAGGTTTTTTAGAATTTAAATCAAATTGGGAAGGAGTGTTTTTCTCACCAAACACTTACTATTCTCAATTATATAATGGTCTAAATCTTGAATACCCACAATGGGAAGGGATTGCCTATATAGGTCTATTATCGGTATTAACAATACTATGCATTTTAATAATTTTCGCTAAACATCTCTTACAACTAAAATTTAAAAAAAGCATTTTGGTTACGGATAATTGGCAATTAAATTTGTTTCTTTTTTGCGCCATCGTTGCATTAATATTTTCCTTTGCATTTCCATTTAATCTTGAAGGATATGCCTATTATTTAAAATTTGCTGGACCAATTAGACAGTTTAGAGGCGTAGGAAGATTTAGTTGGCTGTTTTTTTATGTTATAAATATTTTGGCGGTATATTTGATTTTTTCATTTTTCAATTCTAAAAAATCAATTTATAAAAATTCTTTTCTTGCACTAAGTATTTTGATTTTAACTATCGACTGCTATGCAAACTTAAAAGCTAATAAAAAGGAAACTTTCAATAAATCGCTTTTTGTTAAACAAGCATTTTGGAATGATTTTAAAGAGATTAAATCACAACATTTTCAGGCAATTATTCCTCTTCCATATTTTCATGTGGGTTCAGAAAACGTAAGTCTTGATCCCAATTCCAAAATTAAAGACTATGTTTTTTCAATCTCAACTTTTACGGGATTGCCCATTACTGCTGTAAATTTAAGTAGAACATCATTATCTCAAACCTTTGAAAATTTGGCATTAATCTCAGAGTCTTATAAGCCAATAAATTATCTTAAAAAATGTAATAAAAAACCCTTTTTAGTCATCGTTCGCACTAATGAATTAGACTCAAAAAATCTAACATTTTTAGAAAATTGTACATTATTAAAAAAGGGAAGTGAATTTGATATCTATAAAATTTCGCCTAAAAAACTAATTGATATTC
>JBKCGI010000101.1:0-2777 GCA_046303515.1 Flavobacteriia bacterium
GTTAATTTGGATAGTACTTTCTGGTGAAAAAGAAGTTTTACTTCCTGCAGAACAACAATTTATTATTGAAATAAATCACGAGAATAAAACAATAAAATACAATGCGCCAGAGGGATTAATTTCACTTTATTTAGATTAATTGTTTATTTTTAGTTGCAGTTATTTATGTCGAGCGAAGCTTTTGTTTTCAAACAATTTACTATTCATCAGGATAAATGTCCTATGAAAGTAGGCACTGATGCAGTTTTGCTTGGTTCTTGGACTAAAGCTCAAGGTGCAACACGCATTTTGGATGTAGGAACCGGAACCGGAATTTTAGCAATTATGTTGGCTCAAAAATGTAATGCCGAAATAGATGCAATTGATATTGATTTGTTTGCAATTGAGCAAGCAAAAAAAAATGTGGAGCTTTGTAAATGGCACAATCGTATTGCGGTTATTCATGAAACCTTTCAGGATTTTGTAAAACAAAAAGCAGTTACAGTTACTTATGATCTAATTGTTTCTAATCCGCCTTATTTTATTGATTCCTACAAATCGCCTGAAGAGGGTAGGAGTATTGCAAGGCATAATGATTTTTTGCCATTTCAAGATTTAATTGATGGAGTTTCAAAAATTTTATCTCCAACTGGTAAATTTTATGTGATACTACCAACTCGTGAAGCGCAACTTTTTAAATCAATGGCCGAAAAGTATGATTTAAAATTATCAGAATTATTACGCGTGAAAACTAAAGCCGAAAATGGCGTTGAAAAAAGACATTTAATGAAATTTGAATTTAATCCTGTCAAATTTGAGGAAAAAGTAATTTCCATAGAAAAGGAAGGCAGGCATAATTACCACGAAGATTATATTGAGTTAACTAAAGATTATTATATCCATTTTTAATATGCTTTCAATAATAGCTGCTGTATCTGAAAATAATGCATTGGGAAAAGAAAATAAATTGTTATGGCATTTACCGGCTGATTTAAAAAGATTGAAAGCCCTTACCATGGGACATCACTTAATAATGGGTCGAAAAACATTTGAAAGTTTGGGCAAACCATTGCCAGGCAGACCACATATTATCATTTCAAAACAAAAAAATTATTTTCCTGAAGGCGTTACAGTTGTTGATTCAATTGAAAAAGCAATTGAATTGGCTAAAGAAGATAATCAGCCATTTATTTTTGGTGGAGGAGAAATTTACAAATTGGCTTTACATCTCGTTCAAAAAATTTATATCACTAAAGTACATGCTAATTTCGAAGGCGATACTTTTTTCCCTTTACTAAAATCAGATGAATGGAAATTGGTAGATTGTCAGAAATTTGAGCCAGATGAAAAAAATAAATTTGCATATTCTTACCTTGAATATGATAGAATATGGTAATGTACTGAAAAATAGTTGGTAAGTTTTACGAAAAAAATCAGTAAACTACCGCAGTAAATCAGAAGAGGACTCAAGCTCTGCTGGAGAGCATCTTGATAGCAATATGATTTACCACGAAGAATGAACCTCTGGTTTTATAATCAGAGGTTTCTTTTTTTCATTCTTTGTGTATGATGGCTTCAAAAACTCACTTTTCGTTAGAAAAGTAGATGTACCATTTTATAAAGTTAATTCTGTTTTTTGGAGTTAATCCTCTATGTAAATCAAGGTGATTTTTAAGATGGCTAAAATACCCTTCTATACCGTTGGTTGTTTTAGGAATATCAGGATTGTTCAGATAGTGAAACATATTTGGCAGGGCTCTTTTGATTGTATAATATGAACGCGGTAATAGTTTATGCGTGTACCAATATCTCCCTGTTTGAGTGTTATAAGTTTTTTCGGAGAGGTATTCTTTGTGCCTATTATACCAAACATTTAATTCTTTTGTCCAAAACAATTTATCATTCATTGTTTTGATATTCATTAAAACACATACAAGCTTTCTTAATTCTTGCCCTGATAAATGTTTAGGATAGCGTGTAACCCATAGCAAACACATTCTTTGGATATGTACCAAGCAACGCTGAATGATAATGTTTTTGTCTGTCTTTTTAATTGCTTTAAGGATGCTTTTATGTCCGTCAGATGTTATACTTTCTAATTGAACTCCTAAGCGAATTAAATTTGTTATATCTTCTTTAATTTCTTCGTAATGCTCGCCATCTGTAAACCTAATAAGCTGAGTGTACCCATCAAAATCATCCTGATAAGCGATTAAACAAAACTTAGAAAAATAAGTTGCATCCAAACGTAGATGAACCTTCTCCCGTTTAATGATGTTTAATTTCGGTGATTGCTCAAGAATAGTATAAAAAGTTCTTTGTAAAGTATCTTTTGAGTAACCACTATCTCTTGAAATGGTTTGGTATGTTTGTCGTTCCAATACCCATTTTTTAAACCAAATGAATCGATTTTCAATTTTTTGAGACGGGTCATTTCGAGTAAACAAAATGCCACAATCTTTACACTTAAATCGTTGTTTTTCATTTTGAATCCCCCAACGAATTACTGTCAGACTTCCACAAGCCCAACAACGTTTTTTTTTGACTTTTTCATATACAAAAAAAGTTTAGTGAAACGACTTTCACTAAACTTTCTTCAATCCTTTATCCATAAAAGGATTCAGAACATTTCACCAACTATTTTTCAGTATTATGCCAAAAATAAAAAAACTATTTTTTCACTCGCTCAACATAAGTGCGTGTTCTTGTATCAAACTTAACAGTATCTCCTTCATTTACAAACAAAGGAACCATTATTTTAGCGCCAGTATCAACTGTTGCAGGTTTTAATGTATTTG